>NZ_VOQX01000190.1:0-2955 GCF_016643525.1 Pantoea sp. Morm
GATGAGTTTGGCCGCAGCCAGATGGGCAACAATAACGGCTATTGTCAGGACAGCGAGATTTCCTGGCTGCACTGGGAAGATCTGCCGGCTTCCGCTGATGCGTTACGCGATTTCACCCGTCAAATCATTGCGCTGCGCACGCAGCAGCCGCTGCTGCGACGTGAAAGCTGGCGCGACGGCATGGAGATCAAATGGTTTAACGCTGGCGGCGGTTTCCAGCAGGCGGAACAGTGGGACGAGGGCTCGACGCTCGGCGTGTACATTGGGCGTCCGGATCTGCAAACCGAAGAAGGTATCTGGCACGATGTGCTGATGCTGTTCAATCCGTTCGAAGGCAATGTGCCGTTCCGCATCCCGCAGTTTGGTGAAGGCGGCTGGGTGCTGGAGCTGACCACCTCCGACAGCGCCAGTAAGGGATTGGTGATCACCAAAGAGAAGGATTTCGAGCTGGAAGGCCGCAGCCTGGCGCTGTTCAGACGGCCATGAGTTAAGCGCGAAGTGCCGGTTTTTAGGTGCGCATGAATGCGCACTCTGCGGAAACAACGGGACATGCACCCCCGGTTTCCAGGTGCGTAAGAATGCGCACCCTGCGGAAACAACGGGACATGCACTCCCCGTTTCCAGGTGCGCATGAATGCGCACCCTACAGAAACAACGGGACATGCACTCCCTGTTTCCAGGTGCGCATGAATGCGCACCCAACGGAAATAACGGGACATGCACTCCCGGTATCCAGGTGCGCATGAATGCGCACCCTACGCAAATAACGGGACATGCACCGTAGGGTCGCCGTTCACGGCGACCGGCTCCACTGTTAACCCGCCAGACTCTTCTGCTACCCGGCACTAAAATTTCATTAACTAAAAACCACAATCTGCCGATGTTCTTTAATCTGCCCTTGTACCCGCCGCGTCATGCGTCGGGGTGCGTTTAGATTAAGGATAATAAGATGAACATCTCCCAACGATTGTTACTGACCTTTTCCATGCTGTTTGGCGCCATCATTCTGCAAGCCGTGCTCGCCATCTCACTGCTGTCCGGCTTTCAGGAGCGCTTTGAGTACGTGCAGACTAACGCCATTCCGTCGATTAAAGACCTCAATACGCTGATTGACCGCAGCAATCAGCTGGCGCTGACGCTTTACAAACATCAGACTCAGCTGCAGGACAGCAATATGCCTGCGGTTGAAGCGGACATTGATAAACAGATCGGCGGCCTGAAATCGCTCACCGATTACTACCTGACTCACAACCTCTCCAGTGACGAAGATAAGCGCCTGACCGAGCTGGCCTTTGCCAATATTCAGCGCGTGAGCGAGCGGCTGCCGGCGTTTCTCAATGCCTCGCGCGCGCATCAGAACGCCATCAGCCTTGATCTGATCGAGGGGCAGAACGGCATTGGTGCCGCCATTCGCCAGCTGGTCACCAATTACCAGCAGCAGCTGATGCTGAATATTTCTATCGGCGATGAGTTACGCGCCACCAACCTCAGCACCTTCCATGAAATGCTGTGGACCACCATTACCGGCGTGATAGCCACAGTGATTATTTTTGGCCTGTTCGCCCTGTTCACCGTGCTGCGCATTCGTCGCAGTCTGTCCGATGTCGGCAAAGTCATGATGCGCGCCAGTGAAAATCTCGACCTGACGCTCAGCGCAGACGAAAGCCGTCGCGATGAGGTGGGCACCATGGCGCACTCTTTCAATCAGCTGATGCGCAGCGTGGCCGGTTCGCTGAGTGCCGTGCGCAGCGCGTCACATTCGGTGGGCAGCGCATCGGTGCAGATCGCCGCCGGTAACGAAGACCTCTCTGCGCGTACCGAGCAGCAGGCTGCTTCGCTGGAGCAGACCGCGGCCAGCATGACTGAACTGAGTGAAACCGTACGTCAGACCGCCGATAACACGCGCCAGGCCAGCCAGCTGGCGGCTAACGCCAGTGCGCTGTCGGAAAAAAGTGGTACCTCGCTCAGCACCATGCTCTCGACCATGGATGATATTCGTGGCAGCTCGCGCAAGGTCACGGACATTGTTTCGATGATCGAAGGTATCGCTTTCCAGACCAATATTCTGGCGCTCAACGCGGCAGTCGAAGCGGCACGCGCCGGTGAGCACGGCAAGGGCTTTGCGGTGGTGGCGGGTGAAGTACGCAGCCTGTCGCAGCGCTCAACCTCGGCCGCACGCGAAATCAAAGGTTTGATCGAAGAGTCACACCGCCTGACTGAAGCCGGGGCCGCCCAGGCCAGCGACGTCAGCAGCAATATGCAGGTGATGAATGACGCTATCCATCAGGTCAGCGAACTGATGAGCGAAATCGCCGCGGCCGCGGTTGAGCAGAGTCAGGGCATCAGCCAGGTGCAGCAGGCGGTGAATCAGATGGATGATGTGACGCAGCAGAACGCCGCGCTGGTAGAGCAGGCCTCAGCCGCGTCGCAATCGCTGCAGGAGCAGGCCCAAACGCTCAACCAGCTGGTGACCCGCTTCGTGCTGACGGAATCTGGCGCAACGCCGGTCATCAAGCCTGCGCCGGCGAGCCATAACGCGCCACAGCCGGGACGCCTGGCACTGGCCAGCGATGCCGACTGGCAGAGTTTCTAATCCCGTTGCCCTCCGCGTCGTCGCGCGGAGGGGCTTTCTCCCACTGACGAATTCTTCCCGGCGCGCTGGCGCGAGCGACATTGCCTCAACGAGCGCCAGCAAAACTGCTATTCTGTGAACCATGCTAACGGTCATCAGCAACGAAAGTGTTTCACCTCCGCATGCCCGCCGCTCCCTAAAGGAACCTTATGCACCCTCAGCAACAGACACGCGGTAAATGGGCCATCTTTGGCCTGATGTTTATTCCTGGCTTTACCTGGGCTTCCTGGGTTAGCCGCACCCCCTTTATGCGCGATGTGCTGCCCGCCTCGACGGAAATGATGGGTCTGATTCTGTTTGGCTTCTCCTGTGGCCCCATGCTG
>NZ_VOQX01000191.1:0-2928 GCF_016643525.1 Pantoea sp. Morm
CTTCGCTTTCGCTGAACAGATCGAGCAGGAGGCTGGTTTCGCTGTAAGGGCGACTATGCAGCACAAAGGCGCGTTGCCAGCCTTCCATCAATTATTCGTCTGTATAGCCCAGGCTGCGCAGTGCACGTTCGTCATCCGCCCAACCCGATTTCACTTTAACCCACAGTTCGAGATGCACTTTTGCTTCAAACATCTCTTCCATGTCTTTACGCGCTTCAATACCGATGGTTTTAATCTTGGCGCCTTTGTTGCCAATCACCATCTTCTTCTGCCCTTCGCGCTCGACGAGGATCAGACCGTTGATGTCATAGCCACCACGATCGTTAGAAACGAACTGTTCGATTTCGACGGTCACTGAGTAAGGCAGTTCCGCACCGAGGAAGCGCATCAGTTTTTCACGGATGATCTCAGACGCCATGAAGCGCTGTGAACGATCGGTGATGTAATCTTCCGGGAAGTGATGGTCAGATTTCGGCAGGCATTTGCGCGCGATAGCGGCAATCGCATCGACGTTTTTACCGCTTTCCGCCGAGATCGGTACGATCTCAAGGAAGTTCATCTGCTGGCTCAGGAACTGCAGGTGTGGCAGCAGAATGGTTTTATCCTGAATGTTATCGACCTTGTTAACCGCCAGCACCACCGGCACTTTGCCGTCGCGCAGCTTGTTCAAGACCATTTCGTCGTCCGGCGTCCAGCGGGTGCCTTCAACAACAAAAATCACCAGCTCCACATCACCAATTGAGCTGCTGGCAGCACGGTTCATCAGGCGGTTAATCGCCCGCTTCTCTTCCATGTGCAGCCCTGGGGTATCCACGTAGATCGCCTGATAAGCGCCTTCGGTGTGAATGCCCATGATGCGGTGACGCGTGGTTTGCGGTTTACGCGAGGTGATCGACACTTTCTGCCCCAGTAACTGGTTCAGTAAGGTGGATTTGCCGACGTTAGGTCGGCCGACAATCGCGATAAAGCCGCTGTGTGTTTCGATTTCGCTCATTCGAGTCCTGACTTGAGCAGCGTCGCTGTCGACGCTGCGATATGACTATGTATTTTATTCGAGACCAAGCTTAATTAATGCCTGTTCAGCGGCAGCTTGCTCTGCTTTACGGCGGCTGGAACCTACACCCACCACCGGTTCTGCCATGCCACTCACCTGACAGTGAATGGTGAATTCCTGATCGTGGGCTTCGCCACGTACCTGCACCACCAGATAAGAAGGCAGCGGCAGGTGACGCCCTTGCAGAAACTCCTGCAGACGCGTTTTAGGATCTTTTTGCTTATCACCCGGGCTGATCTCATCAAGGCGATTTTGGTACCAATCGAGAATCAGTTTCTCAACGGTTTGAATGTTGCTGTCGAGGAAGATACCGCCAATCAGCGCTTCAACCGTATCAGCAAGAATCGATTCGCGACGGAAACCGCCACTCTTCAGCTCGCCCGGTCCAAGACGTAAACATTCGCCAAGTTCAAACTCACGCGCCATCTCTGCCAGGGTATTGCCCCGCACCAGCGTAGCGCGCATGCGGCTCATGTCACCTTCATCCACACGCGGGAAGCGGTGATAAAGCGCATTGGCAATCACATAGCTGAGAATGGAATCGCCAAGAAACTCAAGACGTTCATTGTGCTTACTGCTGGCACTGCGGTGAGTCAATGCTTGCTGCAGTAGTTCCGGATGAGTAAAAGTGTAGCCCAGTTTGCGCTGCAGCTTGTTAATAAGGATGGGGTTCATGCGATTCCAGTTAATCTGTGCGTCTGTAACTCTGCATACGAAACAGGGCTGAGCTTCCAACACGTTCTGTTTCGTTTGCAGTGGCCCCCCGAAAGAGGCCAACCGTGTTGCCCACCGCAGTGGGCATAATGCTTAGTGGATTCCGCCGATGCGACTTAAGCGCACGCCCGTTGGCCACTGTCCTTCTTGTTTCTCAAAGCTCATCCAGATAGCCACCGCTTTACCGACCAGATTCTTCTCAGGCACAAAGCCCCAGTAGCGGCTGTCGGCGCTGTTATCGCGGTTATCGCCCATCATGAAATATTGCCCTTCCGGCACGATCCACGTGGATTGCGGCTGACCCGGCTGCTGATAATACATGCTTGCCTGGCTCTGCGCTTCGTTTACTAACAGGATATCGTGCGTCACCGTGCCCAACGTCTCTTTACGTGTTCCCAGACGCAGGCCGCCCTTCATGGTTTCACCCTGTGGTGCTTCAAAGAAGCCATTGCCGGTTTCGTTGCCATCAAAGCCGCTGAAGGTTTGAATGAAGCGGCTTGGCTCCACGTTGGTATAGGTGATCGGCAACGCGGTATCGCATTTGCCTGTGCCACAACCCGGGTTAACCGTCAGCGTTTTGCTGTACGGATCAAACACCACTTTGTCGCCCGGCAGACCGATGACGCGTTTGATGTAATCAACACTCGGATCTTTCGGGTATTTAAACACCGCCACATCACCGCGCTGCGGATGACCCGTTGGGATCAGCGTAGTTTGGGTAATCGGATCTTTAATCCCGTAGGCAAACTTCTCCACCAGAATAAAATCACCAATCAGCAGCGTTGGCATCATGGAACCTGATGGGATCTGGAACGGCTCAAAAATAAATGAGCGAACGATCAGTACCACCGCCAGCACCGGGAACACCGATGCCGCCGTTTCTACCCAGCCTGGCTGAGCCGCCACTTTGGCCAGCGTTTTGCCGTCCAATGTGTTGCCTGCCTGCGCTTGTGCAGCTGCCTGCTTAGCACGACGCGCCGGAGCCCACTTAAAGCGATCGATACACCAGATAACACCGGTTATCAGCGTGGCGATCACCAGAATCAGGGCGAACATATTAGCCATTAAAGTTCCTTATTTGCTGTCTTTACCGACATGCAGAATGGCAAGGAATGCTTCCTGCGGCAGCTCAACGTTGCCGACCTGCTTCATTCGCTTCT
>NZ_VOQX01000192.1:0-2838 GCF_016643525.1 Pantoea sp. Morm
GCTGCCGGTCAGCGGCTTGCCCCGGATCGTGGCAGATCCGCGTCGCGGATCGTGCCCTGATGGGCCGGCAGAGTGATGAGAATAGCCGGGTCAAGCAGCGCGCGGGCACCGCTGTCGCCCTGCAGTTGAACGAGCGCCGCGCCATAGTGCGCGGCAAATCCCACCGGGTGGCCCGGCTGATTTTGCCAGCTGAGCCGTACCTGCGGCGCACCGTTGCGCAGCGCCTGCGCCACGCATTGATGATCCTCCGCCCTCACCCACGCCATATCACCCGGTACGATCAGCCAGCCATGCCAGTGGGCGGTGGCCCGCACGCCAGCGGCAATGCTTTCACCGCTGCCGGCGCTGGCAATAGTGCAGGTCGCGACGCCGCACTGCTGTGCCAGCTGTTGAATGGCGCGATCTTCCGGCCGAATAATGAGGAGAAGCGGCAAACCGCTGCGCTGCGCCTGCTGCAGCGTCAGCTTCAGCAGCGGCTGAGGTACGTCATTATCGTCAGGATACGGTGCCAGCAGTTTGTGCCCGGTACCGCCGGCCTGACGAAAGCGGCTGCCGAGACCGGCAGCAAGAATGAGGATGCCTGGCGTCTGCATACAAGGATGGCTTCCGGAAGTTGGGGCGCACAGTATGGCGCGCCCCGACCGGGTTAGCGACGGTTTTTCCACACCGTCTGGATGTTACAGAACTCGTGCACGCCGAAGCTGGAGAGTTCGCGGCCATAACCACTCTTTTTCACGCCACCGATAGCGACGCGCGGATCTGAGGCGCCGTTGCCGTTGATAAACACCGCGCCGGTTTCCAGCTGCTCTGCCAGTTCCTGCGCCAGCGCTTCATTGCCGCTCCACACGGTGGCGCTCAGGCCAAACTCGCTGTCATTCGCCAGCTGCAGTGCATGTTGCGCATCGCGCGCGACGGTGATCGCCGCCACCGGCCCGAAGATCTCCTGACGAAAAGCGGTCATCGCGGGCGTGACGTCGGCAAGAATGGTTGGCGCATAATAGTTGCCGACGCCCTCGATCTTGTGGCCGCCCAGCACCAGACGTGCACCCTGCTGCAGGGTTTCCTGCACCTGATGATCGAGTTCATCGCGCAGATCGTAGCGTGCCATCGGACCGATATAAGTCTCTTCCTGCAGCGGATCGCCTACTTTCAGTGCCTGCACGGCTGCGCTAAAACGCGCCTCAAACGCTTCTGCGATGCTCTCTTCAATAATGAAGCGTTTGGCTGCCATACACACCTGCCCGCTGTTCTGGTAGCGTCCTGTGACCGCTGAGGCCACTGCCGCATCCAGATCGGCATCCGCCAGCACGATAAAAGGATCGGCGCCGCCTAACTCCAGCACGGTTTTTTTCAGTACCGCACCGGCCTGAGCGGCGATAGCCCCACCAGCACGCACGCTTCCGGTCACGGCGATAGCCGCGACGCGCGGATCTTTAATGGCTGCAGAAACACCGTCGTTATCAACGTTGATTACATTGAATGCCCCGCGCGGCAAATCGGTTGCGGTAAACAGTTCCTGCATCAGCCAGGCGCAGCCCATGACGCTTGGAGCGTGTTTCAGCAGGTAGGTGTTGCCCGCCAGCAGCATGCTGACCGCGCCGCGCAGGACCTGCCAGTAAGGAAAATTCCACGGCATCACCGCGAGGATCACACCGAGTGGACGAAACGATTGCCAGGCCTGCTGGTTTTCCACCAGCGTGGGCTGATCGGCCAGCATTGCCGGTCCGTGTTCAGCATACCAGTCACACAGGCTGGCGCATTTCAGGACTTCGGCACGCGCCTGCGCAATGGGTTTACCCATTTCCAGCGTGGCGAGCTTAGCCAGCTGATCCTGACGCTGGCGCAGCTGCTCACCCAGCTGGCGCAGCACCTTCACGCGCTGTGCCATCTCTGTGTTACGCCACTGCGCAAAGGCGCTGGCGCTTTGCTGTAAAGCCGTTTCCAGCTCGGCTGCACTTTGCAGGGGATAAGTGGCAATGATTTCGCCGCTGGTGGGATTACGTGAAATAACGTGATCAGTCATAAGATGCCTTCGTCAGATATTCGGGTTGATCAGAGTAGGATCTACCTTACGCCAGCCATCAGGTGATGAAAAATGAATAGATGAGAGCAAGTTGTTCACCTGAAATGAATTGAGAGACAGCGCAGGCCGGAAGATTTTCACTTTCCACCCTCACAGGGTGATTTAAAGACGTAAGCGAGTATTCTGCAGGTAACGCTTATCAGCATCAGTCGCCTCAACGGGTTATCCACTTATACAGTGATTAGATCTTAAAGAAAGATCATAAAGAGATCTAAAAGAGATCCTAAGAGATCCCCGATCGCGGCAGGCCGCACCCGACAAGGGCTGAGAAGGTGATCGTGTTCACTATAATCAGTAAAGTATCCACTATAGTCAGTACTTTATTCACTATAGACAGTAGAATGTTCACTATAAACAGTGTTAATGTTCACTGTAATCAGATACCGATCCTTTTCATCCACAGAATGAAGATCTCAGGCTATGGCAGATAAAGAGAGTGAAAACAAGGCGTTACTTGAACCTTTTCTGTCGGTGACGAAAAACAGTGGTGAAGTTATTCAGCTTCATCCCAATAAAAATAACACCGTACAACCGGTCGCATTGATGCGCCTGGGTCTGTTTGTTCCTACCCTGAAGTCAACGGCGCGCGGAAAATCCGGCGCGATGGCTTCAACCGATGCCACCAAAGAGCTCAAAAACCTGTCGCTGGTGAAAGCGGAAGGCTATGAAAAGATTACCATCACCGGCGCACGGCTGGATATGGATAATGATTTCAAAACCTGGGCCGGCATCATTCAGTCTTTCTCGCGTTATCC
>NZ_VOQX01000193.1:0-2787 GCF_016643525.1 Pantoea sp. Morm
GAATTAGAAAGCATTTCTGATTACCCGGCGAAAGTACGCAAGCTAATTCGCCGTCTGCGCCGTATCCGTATTGATCGCTTGATCAGCCGTTTACTCTAGCCGATGCGTGCGCTCATCCTCTGCATGACTTTACTCTGTAGTGGATGTGCGCATGTGGCGCAGGATAACTGGACTGGTAAAGACAAAGCCGAACACTTCTTCTCTTCTGCTGCACTTGCCGCTGCCGGCAGCGAAATTTCCCAGCATCAACATCAGGGCCGTGGGCAAAACTTACGTTTTGGTTTTTTGTTCTCGCTGAGTTTTGGCGTAGGAAAAGAGTTGTATGACAGCCGCTCCTCGGGGAGCGGCTGGAGCTGGAAAGATCTCAGCTATGATGTGGCTGGAGCCGCGACTGGCGTTGCATTGTGGAATTTGAGCCAGTAATCACAGTGCAATGCCTTTTCCCTTGCGATGGAGCATCAGGGAAATAACGAAGGCCAACGCCCCCATCGCCGACACATACCAGAAGAAACTGGTTTCAATCCCCTCTTTCTTCAGCAGTAAAGCGACATACTCGGCCGAACCACCAAAGATCGCATTAGCCACCGCATAAGATAAGCCAACACCTAGCGCGCGCACTTCTGGCGGGAACATTTCTGCTTTCAGAATGCCACTGATGGCGGTATAGAAGCTGGTGATAATCAGCGCCAGCATGATCAGTGCAAATGCGGCCCAACCGCTCTGCACATTTTGCAGCAGCATCAGGATCGGTACGGTACAGATCGCTGCCCCCGCACCAAAGATCATCATCGAAGATCGACGACCGATCTTATCTGAAAGCGCTCCAACGATTGGCTGAATCAGCATGAAGACGAATAATGCGGCTGTCATCAATCCACTGGCGCTGCGTGCATCCATCCCCGCCGTGTTGACCAGATACTTTTGCATATAGGTGGTGAAGGTATAGAAGCCCAGTGAACCACCGGCAGTAAAGCCCAACACCATCAGAAATGCGCGTGAGTGATTGCGCAGCAAACCCAAAACACTGCCCGCATCTTTATGTTCACGATTCTTTTTCTCGGAGGTTTCATTCAGTGAGCGACGCAGCCACAGAGCGACCACAGCCAGCACGGCGCCAAGGAAGAATGGGATACGCCAACCCCAACTGCGCAACTCTTCGTCGCTGAGGATCTGTTGCAGCACCACCACGGTAAGAACCGCTAACAGCTGCCCGCCGATCAGCGTCACATACTGGAATGATGCGTAAAATCCTTTACGGCCCTCTAAAGCGACTTCACTCATGTAAGTGGCGCTGGTGCCATACTCTCCTCCCACTGACAACCCTTGAAACATACGCGCCAGCAGCAGGATCACCGGTGCCGCTACGCCAATTTCGCCGTACCCTGGCAGGCAGGCGATCACCAGGGATCCTAAACACATCATGCAGACAGAAATCAGCATTGAGTTTTTACGTCCATGGCGATCGGCGATATAGCCAAACAGCCAGCCACCAATTGGACGCATCAAAAATCCAGCGGCGAATACGCCTGCTGTTTGCAGTAACTGCGTAGTGGTATCGCCTGCCGGGAAGAATACATGCGCGAAATAGAGTGAGAAAAAGGAGTAAACGTAGAAATCGAACCATTCGACCAGATTGCCTGATGATGCGCCAACAATCGCCCAGATGCGCTGTTTGCTGTTTATCGTTGATTCAGATGGTGCCACTTTTTGTTGTAGTGAGTCGGTCATGTCTTACCTCATTTCCTTGCGATAAATTAATGCCAAAGGATTCAGTAAAGCACGTGTTGGGCGGTTTCGGGAATTGGATGACGTTGAAGGTGCTAATTTGTGATTAGTAAGGAATTTTGGGGTGAAATTAGGGCGATTTTTCAGTACTGGTTGTAGGTTTTAAAGGTGAGTCAGTGCCCAAAATCGCGCTGTGGCGGCGTGATGTCAGAGGTGAAGTGGCTGATTTACTGGAGGAATACGTGGTTGCGCTGGCCAGCGATGAGAATTTAACGATCAACCGCCCACTTCTCGATATTAATCAGCCGGTTAAGATTGCTGATTTTATTGAAAACTGGCTGAGAAAAAGCCAGTAGCCAGGGGGTTTTATGATCGTCTGGCTAAACTTCACACGTCAGTTTCAGGCGTAAAACAATCCTGATTTCGCCGATCTGCAGACGTAAAAAAACCCTGAACTTTCGTTCAGGGTTTCTTCACTTGTTTGATGCCTGGCAGTTCCCTACTCTCGCATGGGGAGGCCCCACACTACCATCGGCGCTACGGCGTTTCACTTCTGAGTTCGGCATGGGGTCAGGTGGGACCACCGCGCTAAAGCCGCCAGGCAAATTCTGTTTATTCACGCCGTTACCTTACTTCCGTAACCACGCAAACCAATCCGTTTGAACAAAGCTGAAAATCTACTCGCGTCTCTCAAAAACGCCTCTGGCGTTGTAAGGTTAAGCCTCACGGGTCATTAGTACCGGTTAGCTCAATGCATCGCTGCACTTACACATCCGGCCTATCAACGTCGTCGTCTTCAACGTCCCTTCAGGACTCTCTGGGAGTCAGGGAGAACTCATCTCGGGGCAAGTTTCGTGCTTAGATGCTTTCAGCACTTATCTTTTCCGCACTTAGCTACCGGGCAATGCCATTGGCATGACAACCCGAACACCAGTGGTGCGTTCACTCCGGTCCTCTCGTACTAGGAGCAACCCCCCTCAATTCTCCAGCGCCCACGGCAGATAGGGACCGAACTGTCTCACGACGTTCTAAACCCAGCTCGCGTACCACTTTAAACGGCGA
>NZ_VOQX01000194.1:0-2776 GCF_016643525.1 Pantoea sp. Morm
GGATCAGTAACAGCGGGCGCGTAGCCGCCATTAACGAACGGCTCCACAAAGGCAGCGCACCTGCCGCGCTGAGTGCGGCGGTCAACTTTAGAAAATGACGACGTTGCATATTCTTATCCTTGTCGTGAATAAGGGCACAGCGTAAACCTTTACCCTGCGGGAGGGTCAAGCCCCTTAACAGAATGCGCTGATAAAAACCGTGGGAATGCCCCATTTGGGCAAATTTAGCGGAATCCCTGCAATAACTGTGCTAACGTCAATAAATTGTCCATTGTTGAGAATGATTATGACGAAAAGCATCAAGATCCTGCTGCTGGCGGGACTCCTTGGCTTCTCCTCCACCAGTTTTGCCCTGAGCGAATCCGAAGCAGAAGATCTGGCCGATCTGACCGCGGTGTTTGTTTACCTGAAGAACGATTGTGGCTATCAGGATCTACCCGATGCGCAAATTCGCAAAGCGCTGGTGTTTTTTGCCCAGCAGAATCGCTGGGATCTGAGCAATTACAGCAACTACAACATGAAGTCGCTCGGCGAAGAGAGTTACAAAGATTTGAGCGGTATCGCCATTACCAATGACAAGAAGTGTAAGTCGCTGGCGCGTGACTCGCTGAGTCTGCTCGCTTACGTCAAATAGCCCGCCATCCCGCTCTGCTGCTGAAGATTTGACCGTGCAACCACGGTCAGATTTCGCTATGCTTTTTCCCCTAATTTCATGGCGATGACATTCGAGGAGAGCCCCATCATGGCCCAGAATGAAATGTGGTATGAGACGCTTCATGCCGGATTTGGACAGTATTTCACGGTAGATAAACTGCTTTATCGCGACAAAACGGCGCATCAGGATCTGGTGATATTTGAAAATGCCGCTTTTGGTCGTGTCATGGCGCTGGACGGTGTGGTGCAAACCACCGAGCGCGATGAGTTCATCTACCACGAAATGATGACCCACGTGCCAATCCTGGCGCACGGCAAGGCGAAACGCGTGCTGATCATTGGCGGTGGCGATGGCGCCATGCTGCGCGAGGTCTCACGTCACCAAACGATTGAACAGATCACTATGGTTGAGATCGATGCCGGCGTGGTGAGTTTTTGCAAGACGTATCTGCCCAATCACAGCGCCGGTGCCTACGACGATCCACGGCTGAATCTGGTGATTGATGATGGTGTGAATTTCGTCACCCAGACGCAAGAGAAGTTCGACGTCATTATTTCCGATTGCACCGATCCCATCGGTCCCGGTGAAAGTCTGTTTACCTCTGAATTCTATGCCGGCTGTAAACAGGCGCTGAATCCGGGCGGAATCTTCGTGGCACAGAATGGCGTCTGTTTCCTGCAGCAGGACGAAGCGATCAACAGCCATCGTAAACTCGGCCATTACTTCTCCGACGTCAGCTTTTATCAGGCGGCGATCCCCACCTATTACGGCGGCATCATGACGTTTGCCTGGGCAAGCGACAACGAGACGCTACGCCAGTGGGATGCAGACACCCTGCAATCACGCTTTGACGACGCGGGCCTGCGCTGCCGCTATTACAATCCCGCTATTCATGTCGGTAGCTTTGCCTTACCGCAATATCTGCTGAATGCCTTGTCGTGTGAGGAGTGACGAAATTGCAAAAGCTGAAACTACACGGCTTCAATAATCTGACGAAGAGCCTGAGTTTTTGTATTTACGATATTTGCTACGCCAACAGCGAAGCGGAGCGTGATGGCTACATCGCCTATATTGATGAGCAGTATAATGCGAATCGCCTCACCGAAATCCTGACGGAGACCTGCTCAATCATTGGTGCCAACGTGCTGAACATCGCGCGACAGGATTATGAACCGCAGGGTGCCAGCGTCACCATTCTGGTCAGCGAAGAGCCGATCAATCCGCAGGATATCGATAAATCTGAGCATCCGGGCCCGCTGCCCAATTCGGTGGTGGCGCATCTGGATAAGAGCCATATTTGCGTGCACACCTATCCAGAAAGCCATCCTGAGGGGGGGTTGTGCACCTTCCGCGCCGATATCGAAGTCTCCACCTGTGGGGTGATTTCGCCGCTTAAGGCACTGAATTACCTGATTCACCAACTGGAATCGGATATCGTTACCATTGATTATCGCGTGCGTGGTTTTACCCGTGATGTGAATGGCTTAAAGCACTTTATCGATCACGAGATCAATTCGATTCAGAACTTCATGTCCGAGGATATGAAGGCGATGTACGACATGGTGGATGTGAACGTCTATCAGGAAAATATCTTTCACACCAAGATGTTACTGAAGGAATTTGACCTGAAATACTACCTGTTCAATACCAGGCCTGAAGAACTCAACCCGCAGGAGCACAAGCGCATCACCAATCTGCTGTGGAAAGAGATGCGTGAAATCTACTACGGCCGCAATATTCCGGCGACGGGATTGAAGCTATCGTAGTGGGCTGCGATTAACGGGTGCGCATCAATGGGCACCTACGCAAGCAAATGTCGGGGCAGGGCTAGCATTGGGTTAACCCTGTTGCTGAAGGGTCGCCTTTGATGGCGACCTTGTTACATCAGGCTGTCAGCTGCAAACCAATGCCACGCTCACGCAACGCGCGACAAACTGCGTCGTCGAGACGCGCATCCGTCACCACATCGGTCAAACTATCAATCGGTGCGGCGCAGTATAGCGACCAGGAACCGTACTTACTGCTGTCAGCCAGCAGAATGCGGCGGCGCGCATTCGCCAGCAGATCCATCTTCAGACCGGCTTTATCTTCCGTCTGCGTCGTAATCCCGCGTTCGATACT
>NZ_VOQX01000195.1:0-2763 GCF_016643525.1 Pantoea sp. Morm
CGCCTTCCTCCCCGCTGAAAGTACTTTACAACCCGAAGGCCTTCTTCATACACGCGGCATGGCTGCATCAGGCTTGCGCCCATTGTGCAATATTCCCCACTGCTGCCTCCCGTAGGAGTCTGGACCGTGTCTCAGTTCCAGTGTGGCTGGTCATCCTCTCAGACCAGCTAGGGATCGTCGCCTAGGTGAGCCATTACCCCACCTACTAGCTAATCCCATCTGGGCACATCCGATGGTGTGAGGCCCGAAGGTCCCCCACTTTGGTCCGAAGACGTTATGCGGTATTAGCTACCGTTTCCAGTAGTTATCCCCCTCCATCGGGCAGTTTCCCAGACATTACTCACCCGTCCGCCACTCGTCACCCAAGAGCAAGCTCTCTGTGCTACCGTTCGACTTGCATGTGTTAGGCCTGCCGCCAGCGTTCAATCTGAGCCATGATCAAACTCTTCAATTTAAAGTTTGATTTGCTGCAACAAGTGCAGCGATGCTCATCTGTAAAACGTCATAATGAATTTCATTATGTGTTCACTCGTGAGACTTGATATTTTTTACGTCCGGAGACGCTGATATCAATCCTGCGAGTGCCCACACAGATTGTCTGATAAATTGTTAAAGAGCGGTGCAATCAGCGCCTTAAGCTGCTGTTGCGAGGTGGCGTATATTACGCTTTCCTCCTTAAGAGTCAAACACTTTTTTCAGCGTTTTTCTCCGGCGGGGTGAATCACTTCACTCCCTGCTGAGTCGTCTGCGTTGCCGCTTTGCCGTCTCAGTGGTGGCGCATTATAGGGAGTTATTCGGAGCTGACAAGGGTTTATTGCAAAAAAATGATCATTCGACCTAAATTTAGCCACAACGCTCTATTTCACAACGATTTGCCTGGTAACTGTACAAAATCCTGGGCAAAAACCGCCACTTTATTCCAATCGGTGTATTCAACTTCTTTAGAGGTATCGGTCTCACCGCCCGTCATACGCATAATTAGTTGAATCATGACACGGTCAAACCAGCGATAGCGGGGATAACGCAACGCGCCGGCAAACACCGCACAGCAATCTGGCTGCCAGGGTGACTGCTCCAGGAACTTATGCGTATAGGCGTTGGTTGCTGGCGTGCACTTATCCGTTTTACGCGCCGTAAGATTGACGCTGAAGAAGCCACTGACGCGCTGATGCAGCTCAGCCTTATGCTGAGTAACAAACTTCATTAATGCCGGATGGAAATGTCCGTAACGAATAGAAGCGCCAATCAGCACGCGATCATACTGCGACCACTCAACCTTCTGTACTTCCAGTAAATCAATCACGTCACACAGCTGCTGCGGCGCTAGCGTCTGTGCAATACGCGCCGCGATCTCACGAGTTTGCCCATCACGGCTGGAATATAGAATCAATGCTTTCATTAGATAATCCTGTTTCTCTTATTCACGCCAGAAGGTCGGGGTGAACAGGACCAGCAGTGTGAACACCTCAAGGCGTCCAAACAGCATGGTTAAAATCAAAATCCATTTAGCGACGTCATTCATAGACGTGAAGTTATCCGCTACAACACCTAAGCCTGGGCCGAGGTTATTCAGCGTCGCGGCAACCGCAGCGAAAGCGGAGAAGTCATCGACGCCCGTCGCGATAATCGCCAGCATGCTGAGTAAGAACACCAGCGCATAAGCAGAGAAGAATCCCCATACCGCTTCAAGGATACGCTCCGGCAGTGCGCGATTGCCCAACTTGATGGTGTAGACCGCGTTCGGATGCACCAAACGCTTAAGCTCACGCGACCCCTGCTTAAACAGCAGCAGAATACGAATCACCTTCAAGCCACCGCCAGTCGATCCCGCCATACCGCCGATAAAAGCCGAACAGAGCAACAGTACAGGCAGGAATAATGGCCAGCGCGCAATACTATCGGTGGTAAAGCCAGCAGTCGTTGCCATCGACACCACCTGGAAAAAGGCCTGGTTCAATGTTTGCCAACCGCTGGCATAGACATTGTGGAACCACAGCACTACCGTACAGATCAGCACTAACGTCAGCTGTACGCCAATAAACATGCGAAATTCGGGATCGCGCCAGTAAACTTTGAGGCTGCGGCCGCTCAATAAAGAGAAGTGCAAGCCATAGTTACAGCCCGAGATCAGCAGGAACACCGCCACGATGGTATTGATGGTAGGACTGTTGAAGTAGCCGATACTCGCATCATGTGTAGAAAAGCCACCAATCGCGATAGTCGAGAAGCTGTGACCGATGGCATCAAACACCGGCATGCCCGCCAGCCACAGCGCCACCGCACAGGCCACGGTAAGTAAGACATAGATTAGCCACAGCGTTTTAGCCGTTTCCGCAATACGCGGACGCATCTTGTTATCTTTTAACGGCCCCGGCATCTCAGCGCGATACAGCTGCATGCCACCCACGCCCAGAATCGGCAAGATGGCCACCGCCAGTACAATGATCCCCATACCGCCCAGCCATTGCAGCATCTGACGATAGAACAAAATCGCTTTCGGTAAGGTATCAAGGCCCACCAATGTAGTGGCGCCCGTGGTGGTTAGCCCAGAAAAGGATTCGAAGAAAGCATCGGTAACCGAAAGGTGCGGCTGTTCGGCAAAAATGAAGGGCATCGCACCCACACTACCCAGCACCGTCCAGAACAGCACGACGATCAGAAACCCTTCACGCGGTTTAAGTTCGGTTTTCTTTTTGCGATTAGGCCACCACAGCAGTGAACCAATCACAATCGCCATCATAAAGGTCTGACTAAACGCTCGTC
>NZ_VOQX01000196.1:0-2692 GCF_016643525.1 Pantoea sp. Morm
ATCAGTGTCATGTTCCCTCCAGGGGATTAAAAATCAGGCTTGACGCCGTTTTAGTAAGAGTCAGTGATTGCTGCTGGAGGCAAAATAGGACAGTTTGATGACAGTGAAATGTACGAATTGTGACAGTTATATGACAACCGGGTCGGCTGGCAAATCAGAGATAATTAATGAAAACCACCGTGCTGCCGGTAAAGTTACCGGGACTGGGGGTTGTTGAGGAGAGCGTCGAAATCAGCGTGAACGGCGTCGTCACGTTAGCCCGCACTAATTGCGGTTTATTCAGGCTCCCGTCAGCCAGTGATAACAGCGTACTGATGTTGTTGCTGAGTTTGAGGATATTGATCCCACCGGCAAGCGCAAAACTGATATTCACATCACGGTTGCAGAAAAGCGAGAAGTTAACGCTGGCTTTGGCGCCATTAACGGCGGCCGGGGCCAGCGTACCATGATTAATATTCAGCGCGGCTCCGCTTACCGAACAGGATACCGGCACCACCGGAATGTTGACGCAAGGTGCCCAGGGCGCAACCATTCCGGAATAGTCAGTTACGGTCGCGGAGGCTGTCACAAAGCTGCCGCAGTATGAACTGTAATAACGGGTATCTGAGTTACGCAGAAACTTGCCACCCCGACCATTAAAACGGATAAAACGTTCAGCCACCGAGGCCAGGCTCTCGCCCTGATCGACGTAAATTTGCGGCCCGCCCGCAGCGCTGAATACGGTGCCATGCCCGATAAACCAGGCGCTGACACCGATGCCTGCTGCGCAGGTTCTCTCTGAAGAGTTACAGCGGGCATAGCCGGATATCATACCGACATCCACCACTGACCAGGTAATTTCAACCTGGCTTGCGTTGACCCAGCGAATGCCATCCACGCGCGGGGCTTCCATCGCCTGCGCTGAAAAGAACAGCAGCAGGCCAGCGAAAAAAGCCAGATAGCGGAAAACAAGCCCTGTTAGCATTGGTCTAATCCTGTGGTTGCGTCAACGCCGATCATCTACTGGTACTCAACCACCAGCGCAGCAAAAGCAGAAAAGTCACCGCTGGTTAACACCGCGGCGTTTTTTTTCACCGGTACCACCTGAATGACGGGCAGCGCAGGAAAGGTAAACGGCAGCCAGTTATTCAGTGCCAGGGCATTTTCGCCATTTTTACCGCTTAATATCTGAATCGCCAAATCACGCTGGCTGGTCGCCAGCAAAGCAGAATTAAATGCGCTTCCGGTGCCACTGATTTGTACACGCATACTCTTATCGGGATTATTGCTACAGGTTAACGTCCAGGAGACAGGTTTTCTGTAGCTGTCGCCATTGATTTGGGAAATAACCACTGAACCAAACTCCACTAGAATTGGCTTTTCGCCGTTAATCTGACATAACGGCGGCTCGATGAGTTTTCCACTGAAGTTAGCCTGCACACTGAAAGCAGCCACTGCGCTATACTTCAGCATAGCGGGCAGCAATAGTGCCATTAACCACGTACGTTTCATTTATTGCAGTTCCACTACCAGTGTTGCCGCTGAAGTAAAACTTCCACCCGTTAAACTGCTGCTGTTATCTTTCACCGGGACGGCCGTAATAACCGGCAGCGCGGGATAAGTAAAGTTTACCCAGCTGGTATTAATATTTAACCTTTCAGCGTTAGACTTAAAAAACGCAATACCTAAACCGCTGACTGATGCGCGTAACGCACCGCTATCAAAGCTGGCTGCATTCCCCTGTAGCTGGAGTTTAAGCGCATTAGAGGGAAGATTAGTGCAGAAAAGCGTAAATGACACAGGTTGCTGATACGCTTTCCCATCTATTTTATCGGTGCGCACATCGCCGAAATTAACACTAATCGGCATACCATTATTTATTTTACAGTCGGCAGGTACCATCACGTTACCGGAAATATTCACACTGAATGACGATGCCAGTGCATCGGATAAAAGCATCAGACACAAAAAAGTAAATATGAAATAACGCGCCATAAATTCCTACATGCAGAGAACGAGTTTGGCTTGCTACATGCATCAGAAAGCTTATGACTGAAAGGTTAAATTAAAGTTAAACAAAAAAGAAGTGAAGGAGAGCCAGAGAATTATGAAAGTTGATTTCACATATCAGGGAAAAATTAATTCACAACGTTCACAGAATTCACGATTAATTTAATCGGAACAACAATGAGTTAAAAAACCCGGCCTGTTTCCAGACCGGGCTACGCTTATTCCACCGTAACCGATTTCGCCAGGTTACGCGGCTGGTCGACGTCGGTGCCTTTGATCAGCGCCACGTGGTAGGAGAGCAACTGCAGCGGCACGGTGTAGAAGATTGGGGCAATCACCTCTTCAACGTGCGGCAGCGGGATGATTTTCATGCCTTCGCTGTCGCTGAAACCGGCATCCTGGTCGGCAAACACGTACAGCAGGCCGCCGCGCGCGCGCACCTCTTCGATGTTGGATTTCAGCTTCTCCAGCAGTTCGTTGTTTGGTGCCACCACAATTACCGGCATATCGGCATCAATCAGCGCCAGCGGACCGTGCTTCAGCTCGCCCGCCGCATAGGCTTCGGCGTGGATGTATGAGATCTCTTTCAGCTTCAGCGCCCCTTCCATGGCAATCGGATACTGATCGCCACGGCCAAGGAACAGCGCGTGATGCTTGTCAGAGAAGCCTTCGGCGAGATTCTCGATCACTTTATCCTGCGCCA
>NZ_VOQX01000197.1:0-2636 GCF_016643525.1 Pantoea sp. Morm
CTGAGCGTTGAGCGACTTTCAGAACCTGCTTCTCATCGTTAGCCATACTTGCTCCACACATGTAGGATTTATGACTTTATACCGAAATCCTGCACATGAGGCAAATCTATCTCATCTGTTCATCATCGGCTCGCGTTGTAAAAAGACCTTTTGCAATAGGGGGTTAAACCAGACGTTCACTGCAGTCAGTAGCGCGCGTTGATTGATTACTCATCAATTGATGAAAATGTGATCGGCGTAAGGGCAGCACTCTGCCACTGTTCACTGTAATCAGTAATCGACCTATCTGGCTGAAGCGGTCAATTACGGTGAAATACGGCGCGCCGTTACCTGACAGAGCAGCCCGCACGTTCACTGTAATCAGCGGGTGGCGTAAAGAAATGGAATGCGTTTACTGTACTCAGCGTAACATTCACTGCAATCAGTAACCCTGCCGGAAGATTCACTGTAATCAGTAACTCTTTAGCGCAGGAACAGCGCTACCGGCGCCAGGTGAGCAAGTGCGCAAAAGTAAATGTTCACTGTAGTCAGTGATTCCGCGCATCATCCGCTCACCAAATGGTCAGATTCACTGTAGTCAGCACAAGCCCACTACATTCTTCCCTCACTGACTGCCTGCAATGCACGGTGTGAGGGGGTGCTGCCAGCCAGTGAGAAGGGAAGAAGCTGCACACGATGAGAATTACGCGGTTTACGATTGCGGGCTGGCGAGCATTGCCTGCAGGAAGATTGGGCTGCGCCACGGCGAGCGCCGTGCAGTGCAGTGCAGTGCAGTGCAGTGCGATGTTCAGGGCCGCCTTACTGGCGGCAATCTGCCAGCGCATCGATTCATGCAGATATAAGATTCACTGTAATCAGTAAACTGCGACGTCGATGCCAGCGGCATTCACTGTAGTCAGTAAACTATGAACGCCTTTTCGTCAATGTTCACTGTAATCAGTAATGTGACCGTTATCAGATATTCATAACCTGATCGCTGCGGCGCATTCACTGTAGTCAGTAAAAGGAAAAGCGTGTTTAAGCCTGAACGGCTGACCTGCCTGACTGAGCATTCACTGTAATCAGTAAACCCGATCATCTTTATCGCGCCAGTTCGAGGGAGGGTCGTGCGGCACAGGGAAGGGCACTCAGCTAACAACATTCACTGTAATCAGTAGCCGGGTTCGCGCGCGCTGCGCTTTGAAGCAGCAGTACCTGACGAACACGTTCACTGTAATCAGTGCATGCCCGCTTAGCCTCAGCCCGATAACGTTCACTGTAGTCAGTAACTGGCTTTCTCTTTCTTATAGGGCAGCGGCCACGGTGAGGGTAGGGGAGTGTTGAGAACGTTCACTGCAATCAGTAAAAGTCAGACGACGCAGAGGGCCGTTTCGTCATGAAATGACGTTCACTATAATCGGTAATCCCTCCCACGATTCACTGTAATCAGTGATAGTGACCAACCCTGTCACTTTTACTGGTTACTTTTACAGCATAATTACTGAATACAGTGAATGTATTGCAGTATATCGATTATTAACTTTAATTTTCAGTCAAATACGATAAAGCGTTCACTGTAATCAGTGAGCTCGTATGCATTTGTGTTCACTGTGGTCAGCAGAATCGCCCGGCAGACCAGACATTCACTGTAATCAGCCAGACGGTATCTGAAGGCACAGACAAGATGTCTGTCAACCCACCTGGTAAGTACCCACTATCAATAAAAGCGCTGTTAGGCATGAAAAGGAAGGTTGGAGGGTTTTTACGGAACAGGCAATACCGGCAGCGACCACTGATTACAGTGAATGGTACCGATTACAGTGAACAGATTAGGTTGTGCTGATTACAGTGAATGAGGGGGAAAGCAGCAGTGTCACTTTTAGGCTCAGTGACACTACGCGAAGAGAGCTGACTGATTACAGTGAATGGGTGAAGTCAGTCTTCGAAATCGAGGTCTTCCAGCGAATCGATACTTTCAAGATTGCTGATACCATCGAGTTTGGGTGTCCGACTGTGGATGATGAAAAATACCGAACGGCCCCGTTTCACTTCGGAGTAGTCCAGATAGCCAATCTCTTTCAGCTGCTCCATGGCGCGCCGCACCACATGGTTTTGCGTGGTGGTTTTTGAGCCGAGATTAAGACGCATGCGTAAGCGCGCCAGGGAGATAGGCGCCGGATTAGTGGGCAGGCTTTCCAGGTAGGTATACAGCGCCTGCGCCGACTCCTTACGCTTGAGGCGCGAGATAGCACGCAGCTGCAGCAGCACCTTGTGGTCGAAGTTATACAGCTCAAACAGCTTAGGATCGGCCTGAATACGCACCAGATCTTTCTCACGATCGTAGTAAGCCGACTGCACCAGGTGCGTGTGGTAGGCTTTACCATTCCCCTCAAACGACAGGGTATTGGTTGCGATACGTCGCAGCGAGGCGTCAAGACGCTTACGCAGCGCCGCGGACGAGTTGGCCGAGGGAATACCGCACATCTTGACGAAATCGATAAACGGC
The DNA here is from genome assembly GCF_016643525.1 of Pantoea sp. Morm. Taxonomy (NCBI): domain Bacteria; kingdom Pseudomonadati; phylum Pseudomonadota; class Gammaproteobacteria; order Enterobacterales; family Erwiniaceae; genus Pantoea; species Pantoea sp. Morm. Next base: position 2,486 of record NZ_VOQX01000197.1, read on the forward strand.
AGCGTGACGGTGTCGCCCTTAGACGGATAACGCGAGAAAGACTGAATGATGCCGGCCCAGGTTTTGAAATCATTATCCATATCCAGCCGTGCGCCGGTGATGGTAATCTTTTCATAGCCTTCCGCTTTCACCAGCGACAGGTTTTTGAGCT
>NZ_VOQX01000198.1:0-2617 GCF_016643525.1 Pantoea sp. Morm
TATGAAGTTGCTGAATAAGGGGCAACGTCAGGGATGCAACCGCATCACGCGTGAGGGTCGGCAATCCTTGCTGTTGGCGTAACCCCTGCAGTGCGGCTTCCGCGTTATCGCTGCTATCGCACTGCTCGCGCAGTGTGGCTTGCCAGGCCGCTAAGGTTTGCGGCGTGATGGCGTCTAACTCTGTCACGATCTCACGTAAAAAGCGTTTGCAGTGTCCAAGCAGCGTTTGCCATGGAATCTGTGGCGACTGGAGTGCCAGCATGAGCCCATCGACATCCGCCACGCGCTGGTAGCGTGCCGACACCACATAGCCAATTGGCTGATCGACCCGTAATCGCTGGAAAAAGCGCGGCTCCAGCAACAACGACAGCGCGCGCAATGCGGCTAATTGCCGGTCATCAGCCAGCGGCAGCGGAATAAACAGCAGCAGCGCCTGATCGGCCCCGGTACAAGCAATTGGCTTAATGCCCCGCTGCAAGCGCGGCGGCTGTGCACCGCTTACTAAATCAGGCGTGAAGTCGCTGAGCAGATGCGATACTCGCTGATGCAATGACGTGTGCTTACCGCACCATGCTGCCAGCCATCGAGTGTCACCGGCCGGGGCAATCAATTGAGCGGGCATGGCGGCAAGAAGCTGCCGAATCACAATCGTTTGGGCATGCGGCAGCGGTTTTGGCTGGGGCGTCAGGTTCAATGCCTCAAGGGCATGATGCACAGCCAGCAAAGCGTGTGACTCACAAGCAGGCAGATTCAGCACCAACTGCCAGACCCCCTGCTTCTGCTGCCAACTGCCACTTCCTCCAGCATGCCGCAACGCCGCCAGCACTGGACGCAGCCGGGTTTGTCGTGCCTGCGCTTCGGCATCACTCATCGTGTGATAAAAAGCGGGTCGCAACAGCAAGGTTTCAACCTGTTGCCGGGGCGCAAAACGCGGCAACGGCATCGTTATCGGTGATAACGGTGGCAATACGGCCGGTTGCATAGTGGGATAGAAAAAGAATGCTGGCGTTGAGAATGTGCTGCGGCTTTGCGGCAGCCCTTTTTTGCGCAGCAGCGTGAAACCTTGCGTCTGGACGCTTTCCGGCGAGTCCAGTTGCTGCTGAGTGAGCAGGCGTGAGCAAGGCACCTGCGCCAATGCGGCGGTAAAAGTACTGAAACCCTGCGGCACATAATCGGCAGGCGCAAAACCCAGCGCCCGGCCACGCAACTGCTCCAGTGGCGATAAACAGGCAAAATCGTGCCGCGCCAGCTGCGCATAATGCTGCTGTTGCTCTGAAGAGCAAAGTTTGATGGCGTCTAAATGCTGCCAGAAGCCGTGTTCAATGTGATGAGCCTGCTCCGCACTGATTTTAGGCCCGCTGAAGCGCAGTGCCAGCCAACCGTGCTGCGCATCCTGCCACAGCCATTGTCCCTGCAGCGTATCGCATAATTCAGCTTCTCTGAGCGCGCTCAGCAGGCTGCCTGGCGCCTCATCTTGCCAGAACACGCTGAGCAAGGTGACATTGTCACGTAAAGTGCGTTCATCACCGGATAACATCAACGTCAGCCAGAAGCTTTCATCACCCGCCAGCTGCAACATCACGTCGCCTGGAGGCTGTGTGAGTGTGAGATTTGAAGGTAAGATTTTTGCCGAGCTGATCGAAGAGAATTGCAGCGCCAGTTCCGCCAGCTCATCCAGCGATTGCGGGCCCTGCAACCACAACTCCATGGCATTCGCGTGATAAAAGCGCTGATGGAAGTCGCGCAACGCAATCTGCAATGAAGTGACATTGTCACCAAAAGCCTGCTGATTGCCGACGCGAAAACGTTGAAATGCCCCGCCCAACCTATCCACCAGCGCCGTTTCGCAAAGCGTGTCGGCATGCTGTTGCAGAAGTTGACATTCCGCATCAATCACCGCCACTTCCTGCTCAATAGCCTGCTGACTCAACAGTGGTGCGGCGATCATATCGCTCAACCGCTGCACACCCTCAGACAGGTTCGCCGCGGGAAGCTGGAAAAAAAAGGCGCTGTAGCTGAGTTGCGTGGTGGCGTTGACCTGCCCGCCGCGCTGTTGCACCCACGGCATCAGGCGTTCAACGTCTTTAAAACGCTCGCTGCCGCAGAACAACAGGTGCTCCAGCAAGTGCGCCAGCCCCGGCCAGCGGTCGGGTTCATCCAGACTGCCCGCACGCACGCGAATCAACGCGGCAGCATCACGCGCATCAGCCTGATGATGCAGGTGGCAACGCAGGCCATTGGCTAACACCAGCTGGCGAGAGGTCATCAGGTGACTCGCTGCTTGAAGATCAGTTCAGAGTTGGAGCGATTGCGGAACTGAAGCTGGGCGATTTTGATGTCACTGCAGGTAGCTTCGCGGCGCGCTTCCAGAATCTTGCCGTGATGCGGTGACTTACTGCATACCGGATCGGCGTTATCCGCATTCCCGGTCAGCATATAGGCCTGGCAACGGCAACCACCGAAGTCTTTCTCTTTCTCATCACAGGAGCGGCACGGCTCCGGCATCCAGTCATAGCCGCGATAACGGTTAAACCCAAACGAGTTGTACCAGATGTCTTCCAGACTGTGCTCAAGCACTGATGGGAACTCAACCGGTAACTGACGTGCGCTGTGGCAA
>NZ_VOQX01000199.1:0-2611 GCF_016643525.1 Pantoea sp. Morm
CTGAGCGTTGAGCGACTTTCAGAACCTGCTTCTCATCGTTAGCCATACTTGCTCCACACATGTAGGATTTATGACTTTATACCGAAATCCTGCACATGAGGCAAATCTATCTCATCTGTTCATCATCAGCTCGCGTTACAAAAAGGCCTTTTGCGTGAGGGGCTTAATGCAGAGATTCACTGCATTCAGTAAGTCGCATTGTCTGATTGATAATCAACTGGTGAAAATGTGATCGGCGTTACGTCTGCGAAAGCGCGACATTCACTGTAATCAGTGGTCGTGTCCTGCAGGTAAATGGAAAGGTTGCGCTCACAGTTTGCGCATAGTAATCCTCAGGTCGCGCTGCTGGTGTTCACTGTAATCAGCAATTCGACGTTGTTAATGATCACTGTTCACTGTATTCAGCGTAACATTCACTGTAATCAGCAGCGTTGAACAAGGATTCACTGTAATCAGTAAACCTATGGGTCAGCCAGACAACGCGTCAGAGCAGGGCAGGGAAGGGAAGGAGCGGTTGAAAGATTCACTGTAGTCAGTAAACGCATGAGTTTTGCAGCGCAACACGACTAACGTTCACTGTAGTCAGTAGTCGTTCTCCTGGTTAACGTTGCGTAGCTTAACGTCGCCGTGGCGGATTAGGGCTTTGCAGCCATCCGTTCTGTCGGACAAACCGTTAGCGCAGAGCATTGCTATAGTTTGCGGTATGGCACTACAAAGCAATGCGTATAGCAGCAGTTGTATCAGTGGTCATGAGTGGCCGCAACGCGGTAAACGCCTGCCAGCCAACGGTCAGCAGCCCGCATAAGATTCACTGTAATCAGTAAGCCTGCACCTCGTCACACCTGCCATTCACTGTAGTCAGTAAACCACGTCCCCCTTTTCGTCAATGTTTACTGTAATCAGTAATGTGATCGCTGTCAGGTAATGGTAATAACAACATCCGGCTGTTCACTGAGCAACATTCACTGTAATCAGTACTAAAAACGACTTGGTTGCACAGTGATTGAGCTGCCCGGCAAAGCATTCACTGTAATCAGCAAAGACGCGATTCGCTTCTGCGCGGGTAATCATAATCGAAGGTTCAGGGCAGGGAAGGGCGATGGATTAAAACATTCACTGCAATCAGTAACCGATACCGCTCTATACCATCTGGTAAAGCCGGATCATCACAGGCTCGTTCACTGTAATCAGCACCCACCGGCTGCGCTTTATGACCTATGGTGTTCACTGTAGTCAGCATTCGTCATCCAAAGATCACTCCGTCATCCTTTGCACTGCAGGCGGAGAAGCACTCTTGATGTTCACTGTAATCAGCAGTTGCATTGGTGTAAGCGCAGCCAAAGAACAGGGCCGCCGGCGTTCACTACAATCAGTAAATCATGGCCGGCATTCACTGTAATCAGTGGGCGTGACCAACCCTGTCACTTTTACTGGTTGTTTTCACAGCATAATTACTGATTACAGTGGGCACTTACCCGTTTAACTATTATTAATATTATTAATCATGAACTTAGGTAACAGCGTTCACTATAATCAGCTCTGTTAGGCCATCTGATATTCACTATAGTCAGCAAGACCACCTGGCAGACAGAACATTCACTGTAAACAGCCAGCCGCGGCTCTGGCGGGGATTTAAAGACGATTTATACCCACCTGGTAAGTACCCACTATCGTTACAGGCGGCATATACTGCGAAAACGGGTAGCGTAGCGATACAGGGCGCAAAGCGAGAGCGTCAGCCTTTACTGATTGCAGTGAACGTTACCGATTACAGTGAACAACAGCGGCTGTGCTGATTACAGTGAACGGGGGAGAATGCTGCCGTGTCACTTTTGCAGCTCAGTGACACGGCGGGCGGAGGGTTTACTGATTACAGTGAATGGGGGAAATCAGTCTTCAAAATCGAGGTCTTCCAGCGAATCGATACTTTCGAGATTGCTGATTCCATCGAGTTTCGGCGTGCGACTGTGGATGATGAAAAACACCGAACGGCCACGTTTCACTTCGGAATAGTCGAGGTAGCCGATCTCTTTCAGTTGCTCCATGGCGCGTCGCACCACATGGTTTTGCGTGGTGGTTTTTGAACCGAGATTGAGGCGCATCCGCAAGCGCGCCAGTGAAATCGGCGCCGGGTTAGTCGGCAGACTTTCCAGATACGTATACAGCGCCTGCGCCGACTCCTTACGCTTGAGGCGCGAAATAGCCCGCAGTTGCAACAGCACCTTGTGGTCGAAGTTATACAGCTCAAACAGCTTAGGATCGGCCTGAATACGCACCAGATCTTTCTCACGATCGTAGTAAGCCGACTGCACCAGATGCGTGTGGTAGGCTTTACCATTCCCTTCAAACGACAGGGTATTGGTCGCGATGCGTCGCAGCGAGGCGTCAAGACGCTTACGCAGTGCTGCGGACGAGTTGGCTGAAGGAATACCGCACATCTTAACGAAGTCGATAAACGGCAGCGTGACGGTGTCGCCCTTCGATGGATAACGCGAGAAAGACTGAATGATGCCGGCCCAGGTTTTGAAATCATTATCCATATCCAGCCGTGCGCCGGTGATGGTAATCTTTTCATAGCCTTCCGCTTTCACCAGCGACAGGTTTTTGAGCT
>NZ_VOQX01000002.1:0-154773 GCF_016643525.1 Pantoea sp. Morm
GCCACTGATCACCGCCTCTGACACTGAAGGTGCTGGCGAGATGTTCCGCGTCTCAACGCTGGATCTGGAAAACCTGCCGCGCGACCCGCAGGGCAAAGTCGATTTCGATAAAGACTTCTTTGGTAAAGAGGCTTTCCTGACCGTTTCCGGCCAGCTGAACGCCGAGACCTACGCCTGTGCGCTGTCCAAAGTGTATACCTTTGGCCCGACGTTCCGTGCCGAGAACTCGAATACCAGCCGTCACTTAGCGGAATTCTGGATGCTGGAGCCGGAAGTGGCGTTCGCCACGCTGGATGATGCGGCTGCCCTGGCGGAAGCGATGCTGAAGTATGTGTTTAAAGCGGTGCTGGAAGAGCGCGCTGACGATATGGCGTTCTTCGCCGAGCGCGTGGATAAAGAGGCCATCGCCCGTCTGGAGCGCTTCATCACCACGGATTTCGCCCAGGTAGACTATACCGACGCCGTCGACATTCTGCTGAAAAGCGGTCAGAGCTTCGAGAACCCGGTGTCATGGGGCGTCGATCTCTCTTCCGAACACGAGCGTTATCTGGCGGAGAAACACTTCAAAGCGCCGGTGGTGGTGAAGAACTACCCGAAAGATATCAAAGCGTTTTACATGCGTATGAACGACGACGGCAAAACCGTGGCGGCGATGGACGTGCTGGCACCGGGCATCGGTGAAATCATCGGCGGTTCCCAGCGTGAAGAGCGTCTTGATGTGCTGGATGCGCGTCTCGCTGAAATGGGCCTGAATAAAGAAGATTACTGGTGGTATCGTGACCTGCGTCGCTATGGCACCGTACCGCATGCCGGCTTCGGTTTAGGTTTCGAACGTTTGATCGCCTATGTCACCGGTGTACAAAATGTAAGAGACGTTATCCCGTTCCCACGCACGCCACGTAACGCGAATTTCTAAGATTTAAGATTAAATATAAGAAATTCATATATATATTGAGGTCGGCCCTGCCGGCCTTTTTTTATTTTTGTAAATTTTGAGTTCTCTCACAAAGTTCCCGATATTTTACAAATTGTAATACAATTTTGCTTTTTGATACGTAATTACGAGAATTGAATCATTTTCGGGCTAGAATTAGCAACCCCGTGATGGAAAGATGCGTGCAGACACAGGAGACATCAAACTTCTTTCAAGGTTCCCGTAAAGGTTTCTTGACGGCAGTGGCAGATGTCCAAATAACTCCAATGAGGGTAATAAATAATGATGAAGCGCAACATTCTTGCAGTGGTTATCCCTGCTCTGTTAGCTGCCGGCGCAGCAAACGCAGCAGAAATCTATAACAAAGATGGCAACAAACTGGACCTCTACGGTAAAGTTGATGCGCGTCACCAGTTCTCTGACAACACTGATGATGACGGCGACAAATCTTATGTTCGTTTTGGCTTCAAGGGTGAAACTCAGATTACCGACCAGCTGACCGGTTACGGCCAGTGGGAATACAACGTACAGGCTAACGTAGCTGAATCTCAGGGTACCAGCGGTTCTAAAACCCGTCTGGGCTTCGCCGGTCTGAAATTCGGTGATGCAGGCTCCTTCGATTACGGCCGTAACTACGGCGTACTGTACGACGCAATGTCTTACACTGACCAGCTGCCAGTGTTTGGTGATGATACCCTGTATCAGGACAATGACAACTTCATGACCGGTCGCTCAAACGGCCTGGCAACTTACCGCAACAGCAACTTCTTCGGTCTGGTTGACGGTCTGGGCTTTGCTGTTCAGTATCAGGGCAAAAACGAAGGCCGCGGTCCACGTTACGACAACGGTGATGGCTGGGGTACCTCTCTGTCCTATGACACTGGCATGGGCATCAGCGCAGTGGGTGCATACTTCTCTTCAGATCGTACCAATCAGCAGCAGCTGGATGGCAACGGTGAGAAAGCAGATGCATACGGTTTCGGTCTGAAATACGACGCCAACAACGTTTACCTGGCAGCATTCTACGGCGAATCTCGTACCCTGACTCAGTACGGCAACAACGGTTCCAATATTGTTGATGGTGTAAGCACTCCATATAACTTTGCTGCTAACAAAGCTCAGGCTTTCGAAGTGGTTGCTCAGTACCAGTTCGACTTCGGTCTGCGTCCATCCATCGCTTACCTGCAGTCTAAAGGCAAGGACCTGAACTCTGTAGGTACCTTCGGCGGCGGCGATGCTGACCTGGTTAAATACATCGAAGTGGGTACCTACTACTACTTCAACAAAAACATGTCCACCTACGTTGACTACAAAATCAACCTGCTGGACGACAACGACTTCACCCGTTCTACCGGTACTTCTACCGACGACGTGGTTGGCGTTGGCCTGGTTTACCAGTTCTAATCTGCCGATTCGAACTGCGTAACACCTCAGAAACGGAGCCTTCGGGCTCCGTTTTGCATTTCAGTGATCGGGCTCCCGATTAGCGCCATTACTTTATACGCCACAGTTATTTCTTTTTTATGTCAGCGGTTGGCAAGCGTTGCGTCTGACGTTAACCTGATAGCTCATTTTGCTAAAGTTCACCCTAACGGAACTGACTCATGTTTGAATCAATCTCTGCCGCACCAGCCGATCCTATTCTGGGACTGGCTGACCTGTTTCGCGCCGACGACCGCCCGAATAAAATCAATCTTGGCATTGGTGTTTATAAAGATGAAACCGGCAAAACGCCGGTGCTGACCAGTGTGAAAAAAGCTGAGCAGTATCTGCTGGAGAACGAGACCACCAAAAACTACCTCAGCATTGATGGTCTGGCTGATTTCGCGCGCTGCACGCAGGAGCTGCTGTTTGGCAAAGAGAACGCGCTGATTAGCGCTGGCCGCGCCTGCACTGCGCAGACGCCGGGCGGTACCGGTGCGCTGCGCGTCGCCGCGGATTTCCTCGCTACGCAAACCAACGTGAAACGCGTCTGGGTGAGCAATCCCAGCTGGCCGAACCACAAAAACGTGTTCAACGCCGCTGGTCTGGAAGTGTGTGATTACCAGTATTACGATGCGGCGACCCACAGCCTCGACTTCGACGGCATGCTGGCCTCGCTGCAGGAAGCGCAGGCGGGCGACGTGGTGCTGTTCCACGGCTGCTGCCATAACCCGACCGGTATCGATCCTACCGCTGACCAGTGGCAACAGCTGGCGCAGCTGTCGCTGGAGAAAGGCTGGCTGCCGCTGTTCGATTTCGCCTACCAGGGCTTCGCACGCGGTCTGGATGAAGATGCTGAAGGCCTGCGCATTTTCGCCGCATCCCATCAGGAACTGATCGTCGCCAGCTCCTACTCGAAGAACTTTGGTCTGTACAACGAGCGTGTCGGTGCTCTGACGCTGGTAGCGGCAACGGCCGACGTGGCGAAGACCGCATTCAGCCAGGTGAAATACAGCATCCGCGCCAACTACTCTAACCCGCCGTCGCACGGTGCTGCCGTGGTCGCCACCATTCTCGGTAACGACGCGCTGCGTACCATCTGGGTGCAGGAGCTGACCGACATGCGCCAGCGCATTCAGCGCATGCGCCAGCTGTTTGTGAATACCCTGGCGGAGAAAGGCGCACAGCGCGATTTCAGCTTCATCATCAAACAGAACGGCATGTTCTCGTTCAGCGGTCTGACCAAAGATCAGGTGGTGCGTCTGCGTGAAGAGTTTGGCGTGTATGCGGTGAATTCTGGTCGCGTTAACGTGGCAGGCATGACGCCGGATAATATGTCGGCGCTGTGTGAAGCGATAGTCGCCGTGCTGTGACCAACGAAAAATGGGCCTGATGGCCCATTTTTTTATTGCAGGAAAGGATTACTGACGCGCTCGTGGCCGAGAGTGGAAATCGGACCATGGCCGGGGACAAACGTCACATCATCACCCAGCGGCAGAAGTTTATCCCGGATGGCGGCGATCAGATCGCTGTGGCTGCCCTGCGGGAAATCGGTGCGCCCGACGCCACCGTTAAAAATCACATCACCGGAGATCAGCAGACGGCCAGCACGGTCAAAGAACACGATATGGCCAGGCGTATGCCCTGGACAATGCAGCACTTCCAGCGTCACGTTGCCCAGCTGTACCGTTTCGCCCTCTTCCAGCCAGCGATCTGGCGTCAGCGGCGCGCACTCCGGCAAACCAAACATCCGGCTCTGAGTGGGCAGGTTATCCAGCCAGAAAGCATCGGCTGGCTGCGGCCCGACGATCGGCACCTGATAGTGCTGCGCCAGTTCGGCAGCAGCACCGACGTGATCGAGATGGCCGTGGGTCAGCAGGATTTGCGACGGCCTTAAGCCTCGCTCCGCCAGCACGGCAATAATGGTTTCGGCATCGCCGCCGGGATCAACCAGCGCAGCCTGTTGCGTCTCGTCATCCCAGATAACGGAACAGTTCTGTGAAAAGGCGGTGACCGGAATAATCAGGTAATTCATAGCGCTCCATGACCGACACACGCAGCGCTGCCGGTATCAGGACCAGTGCCTTGCAGGCCCGGTATCAATGTGTACGAAGTTGCTGCGCGGGTAATATCCTACACCACCGGCGCGCATAGATAACGCCGCTTTGCGAACATTGCTCAGAGAAATGCCCTCAATGTGGAAATCCATCGCCTGCCCTTTGGTGTGATAGCTGTGTTTAGCCACGCCAGGGCCCGATTCACGCAGCATATTATTGGTCGCCAGCGTACGGTAGCCGGAGATCAGCTGCACCGGTTTGCGCGTGTTGAGCAGCGTCTGCAAACGATAGAGCTGGTCAAACAGATGCGGATCGATGTGTTTAACCTGATTGGCGCGGTAATCACGGAAGAAGTGGTTTAAGCGAGCTAACTCATCCTTGTCATAACTCTTACCGTTAAAAAACTCAGTTTTGAGGGTTTCACCGGTATGCATGTTACTGAGCGTTAATACCCGGGGGCGGGAGGTGGAAACTGACGCCAGCGCTGCACCCGGCAGCAGTGACAATCCAGCCGCTGCGCCACCCAGCAGCAATAAACGACGACGTTGAGAATCAAAATTAGCCATGAAGCGGGGTTACCTAATCTAAAACGATAAAAATATGTGCAAAAAGTACACAAGGCCGAACAGTAACCGCAGCCTGGAGAGCAGTCAACCCGCAATCTGTCACAGAATGCGCAAAACCGATCTGAAATCAATTTTCCAGACCGGTCTTGCCATTTTCTTTGAGGAAAGGATAACAGGGAAATCAACGCTTAGAGCAGCAGCTGCCCCGCTTTGGTCAGCACCTGGCTGCCGGAGCGCGCCGGGTTATCATAATTGTAAATATCTGTACGATACTGCGGCTGGCCATCATCCGCCACCCAGGCCGTAAGGTAGTAGAGATTGACCGGAATGCGATGGCGAATCGGCACGTAACGCGTATCGCCCTGCTTCAGCGTGTCAGAGATACGGCTGTCGTTCCAGCCCGCGTCCTGCAACAGCAGATCGGCCAGTTCAGAAGCTTTGTTAACGCGCACGCAGCCGGAGCTGAGCGCGCGGATATCACGCTGGAACAGGCCATGATTTGGCGTGTCATGCAGATAAATCGCGTCTGAACTCGGCATGTTGAATTTATAACGGCCCAGCGAGTTGCTGGCACCCGGCGCCTGACGAATGCGATACGGGAAACTGGCGGCGGACACCATGTGCCAGTCAATCATCGACGGATCGATCACTTCCGCATCGGCGCTCCAGCCCGACAGCAGCGTGTAGCCGTGCTTATACAGATAGCTCGGATCCTGCTTCACCTTCGGCACGATATCCTGGCGCACCAGCGTGGTGGGCACGTTCCACGGTGGATTGAGCACCACATTATTGAGCGCGCTGCGCATCAGCGGCGTTTTGCGGTCCGGACGACCGACAATCACCCGCGAGGACAGAATGGTATTGCCGTTGTTGTAGTAGGTCAGGGAATAGTTGGGAATATTCACCATGATGCCGTTGTGCATGTCATCCGGCAGCAGACGCAGACGCTGAATATTCAGCGCCAGCAGCGCCGCACGCATCTGCGGGGAAACATTCAGCCACTCGCGGGTGCGCGGGCCGATGGCACCGTCGTCTGCCAGTCCCTGCCAGTGCTGGAAGCGTTTTACCCCCTCCACCAGCGTGTTGTCGTAGACATTATTGCTGGCAGCCGGGGTGACCGTGCTGATGTTGCCGCTGGCCTGCGGAACCTGCGCCGGCAGATCGCTGACGCTGGTGGCCGACGGGCTGACGGCCACGGGCTGATCGCTCTGGCTCACCGGCTGCGGCGCCGTCGGGACGGCATCGTCGGTCGGCGTGGGCGTCGCGCTGTGCGTGCCGGTCAGCATCCCGGTGCGCTGCAGAATCTCACGCAGCGCCGGCACATCATCGCTGATCTGACCCGGGCGCAGCGTGCCCTTATCGCGCAGCTGCGGCCACGGCCGGTTATCGGTCAGCAATGCTTTTAACGCGCTGTGCATCGGTGCGTACTGCGGATGCTGCGGTTGCAGCGACACCACAAAGGCGCGACTGCCGCCGCCGTTCACCGCATTCTGCCACTGATTGATGGCGGAAAGTGACGGCATGGTCAGCTTGTACGGCACATTGCTGTACAGCCAGGTTTCGCCCTGGGTCGGTACGTTAGCGACAAACTGCAGATAGCCAAGCATAGCGTCGCTCAGCACCACGTCCCGCGCGAAGCCTTTAATATCCGGATTGGTGAGCAACTCTACCCAGCGGGTAAACTGCGGCTGTACGCCGGAGAGCGCCACTTCTGCCAGCTGCTGCTGGAAAGCCTGCACGGCGTCGCGATCCTGCCACAGCGGTGCCATATTGCGTGCCGCATAGATGCCGGCGAGGCCGGGCAGATAAAAGGGTCGTTCGCTGGGGCTAAATGCCTGCTGAATTTGCTGCTGGCTGGCAGCCACTGACAGCGTGCTGTGCGGCAGCGCGCCGACGTCTGCCGCCTGGCTGATAGCCATCGGTGCCGCCATCAGTGACAAACTGAGTGCTATTGCAGCACGATTAACTCTGCTCTTCTTGTTCAGCAACATCCCTGCCCCCTTCTTACCAAAGACACAGCATCCTGAAAACGCCGTGTACCGCCTGTACTCTTATGAATGAGTATAAAATAAAAAACGGCATCCGCCTCGCAGGGCCGATGCCGTTTACAGATTAACCGCAGCCTGAATTTTTAACCAGATTTGCTACTAGCTATTTTCAGTGGCCACGCCTGCGCCGGGATTTTCCTGTTTCACCGGCGTCGGATCGGCGGAGAAACCGCGCAGTCCGACCACGTGCACATGCTCCGTATTGTTAAAGACTTTACGTACCAGCTTATAAGTGGTGCCTTTTTCCGGACTGATATTCTCCGGCGCGGCAATCACCAGCTGCATTTCCAGACGCTCGCACAGTTCGAACAGCGTGGCGATGGAGCGCGCATCAAGACGCGCGGCTTCATCGAGGAACAGCAGGCGGCACGGTGAAATATCTTTACCGCGCAGACGCCGTGACTCCTCTTCCCAGCTCTGCACCACCATCACCAGAATCGACATACCGGTGCCGATCGCTTCACCGGTCGACAGCGCCCCGCTTTCGGCGCGCAGCCAGCCGTCGGAGCCGCGGTTCACTTCCACTTCCATCTCAAGGTAGTTGCGGTAGTCGAGCAGCTCTTCACCGATGGTCTGCGCCGTGCGCTGGCCCATATCAATCTGCGGATTGAGACGCTGATACAGCTTCGCCAGCGCTTCCGAGAACGTGAGGCGATTGCTGGTAAACAGATCCTGATGCTGTTCATGCTCTTCCGACAGCGTATCCAGCAGCATGGCGTGCGTTTCGCGTACGTTGACGTTCAGCCGCACGCTGCGCACCTGGCCAAAGCTCACCGCCTGCAAGCCCTGGTTCAGCTGACGGATGCGGTTCTGCTCGCGCTGAATGGTTTTGCGGATGATATTGGCCGCACTGCGCGAGCTGATCGCCAGCGTCTGCTCACGCGCCGTCAGCTCTTCGGTCAGACGGTTCAGCTCAATCTCCATCTGCTCGATAGCTTCAACCGGATCGTCGGTACGAATGATGTCCTGACGGATACGTTCACGAAGATGCTGATAGACGGCGATAAAGAACTGAATCTTGCGCTCCGGCCGTTTTGGATCTTCCGACATGCGCAGCACATCGCGCAGGTGTTCATTATCCGCGACCGCCAGGCGCAGCGCACCGAGGGCCTTATCCGACATTGAGCGTAGCTCGTCGCCACTCAGGTAAGCCAGTTCGCGGCGATGCAGACGGCGCTCGACGCCGTTCTCTTTCACCAGGCGCAGCACGGTGCACCAGCCCGCTTTGGCGCTGACCACCTGCTCACGCATCAGGTGATAATCGCGCTCCAGCTTGCGCAGTTTCTTCTGCAGGCTATCCATCTCGGCTTCGCAGAAGGTGAGCTGTTTCTCCAGCTGATTGCGACGCGCACGGTTGTGGCTGAGCGCCGTGTAGAGTTCGTCACGCCGGCTGCGCGCACGCTCCTCGGCGCTGGCATCAGCGTGCACGCCAATATCCTGCATCTCCTGCTGCAACTCTTTCAACATGTCGCGCTTGGCGTCGTACGAACTCTTCAGCGATGCCAGCACCTGGGAATACTGCGTCAGCTGCGCCTGATGTTCGCGCAGGCGTTCGCGCGCGCGGCTGCGTTCGCCTTCCGCCTGCTCCAGACGCTGGCGCAGTTTTTCGTTGAGATCGCTGTTACCGGTCAGCATGCCAGCCGAATCTTCATAGCTGAAGTGCGCGCGGCGCTGCACCACTTCGGTCAGGGCAAATGCCTGCTGACGCGCTTCGCGCTGCTGCTGCTGCGCCTGCTGATAATCACGCGTCAGCTGTTCGTGCTGCTGCGGATCGCTCTGCAGCACCGCCACCAACGGCTCCAGCTTGCTGAGTTTCGCGCCGTGCTGATGCAGGAAGCGCGCGGCTTCCTGGGCCTCTTCCACCCGCTCACGAATCTCTTCGCAGCGGTCGGCCAGCGAGTCGTCAAGCAACAGGTTAACGCGCGGCAGCAGGCGGTTGAGCTGCGCCACGCCCTCTTTTGCCTGCTCGAACTGGGCACGCTGCTGCTGGTTGTCATTCTCGTGCTGCGCCAGCGCGCGCTCCAGCTCGCCCCGACGGCTGTTGAGCTGACGCATCTGCGCTTCCGGATCTTCGTCGAAGGCCACCGCCAGGTGGCTGCCGATAAAGCGGCTAAACGACTGATGCAGACGCTGGGTTTTCTGCACGTCAAACGACAGTGTGGCAAAACGTTCGGCCAGCTGGTCGCGCTCATTGTTCAACAGCTCCAGCTGATTTTCCCGCGCCGCGCGACCAAACAGCGGCACTTTCGGGAAGCGCGAATAACGCCACTGGCGCTCCGCCACTTTGACAACGACCGCATTTTCCAGCTCGTCGACGCTAAAGACGCTGTCATCAAACGACTGCGGATCGCCTTCGATCAGATAGAGATCTTCCGGACACTCTTCCAGGCCGTCGAGCATCTCGCGCACCAGCGACAGGTCCGGTACCACAATGGCGTGACGCGATGGGCCATACAGCGCGGAGAAGTACGGCGCATCATCCAGCGTCACATCATCGTAAATTTCTGACAGCAGCACGCCGCCAAACCGCTCCGCCAGCTGGGTCAGGCGCGCATCTTCCGCGCCGCCCGGCTGGCTGAGTCGCGCAATCTGCTGCTCGACTTCACGCTTGCGCGCCGCCACTTCATCACGCTCAACGGTGGTTTCACGCTCGCGCTCCAGCAGCTGCTGCATATATTCGGTGATCTGCTGGCTGCTGCTCAGCGTCTGGCCGGTCTGCTCGCTCAGC
This sequence comes from Pantoea sp. Morm, assembly GCF_016643525.1. Classification (NCBI taxonomy): domain Bacteria; kingdom Pseudomonadati; phylum Pseudomonadota; class Gammaproteobacteria; order Enterobacterales; family Erwiniaceae; genus Pantoea; species Pantoea sp. Morm. Next base: position 9,756 of record NZ_VOQX01000002.1, read on the forward strand.
TGGGTAAGAATCTCCTGCGCCGCCAGCCAGTGCGGTGCCCGTGCGGTCAGCGCAGTGATACGCTCGCGCAGCTGCTCCAGCTCCTGGCGCATCAGCATGCGGCGTTCACCGGCGTCGGCCACGCTTTCGTTCAGCTGCTCTATCTGCGCTTCCAGTTCACGCTGCAGGCCTTCCAGCGCGTCAGCGTCATACTGCTGCCCCTGACGTTTACAGAAGTCGGCCAGCAGACGTTCGGCGTCATGCTGCTCACGCAGGCGGGTTTCCAGTTCGTTGAGACGCAGACGCAGCGAAGAGAGCTGTTCGGCATGATGGCGCTGGTTAGCGGCATCGCGCAGCAATTCGCGCCCGACCTGCCACGCATCCTGCCGGCTTACCTCGCCGGCAATGCTGGTAACCAGCGCCAGCGCCTGTTCAAACTGGCTGTGCGCCGCTTCCGCCACGCTCAGCTTCTGCTCCAGGCGCAGCAGCCGTTCGGTGGCCTCTTCTTCGCGCGCCTGGAAGGTTTCCTGCCACTCTGCGGCGTTGTCGATGGTGAGGTCCGGCAGCTGGCACTGCGCCCGCGCTTTTTCCAGCGCCTGCAACGCCTGCTGATACTGGATGGCGCGGGTTTGCTGCACATCAAGCGCCTGCTGAAAATCGGCCAGCTGGCTTTTCAGCTCGTCGACTTCAATTTCCGCCGCTTCAGCGCGCGCTTCGTTCTCTTCCTGCACCTCACGCGCTTCGGCCACCACTTCATTCTGCTCTTCGAGGCGATAAGTCAGCTCTTCCAGATCGGCGTCGTAACGCGCGATCTTCTCCTGCTGACGCATCGCTGTCTGGACCAGATTAAGGTGATCGCTCGCCGCCTGATAATCGGTTTCCAGATCGCTCTCTGCGCCGTTGTGCTCAGAGAGTTCGCGCGCCATTTCGATGTGACGATACTGTTCTGATGCCAGCTGATTGCGGCTGGTGAACAGCTCGTTACGCAGCTGCAGCGCACCGTCAAGATGGATGCGACGCTCGTTGGCGTGGCGCATGTAGTCGGCAGAAACGTAGCTGGTGGCTTCAGAGATCAGATGCTTAAACAGATCACGATCCGACTGCGTAACGCGAATCGCTTCCAGCGTCATGCGGTTTTCGCGCAGCGCCGCTTCCATATCCTGGAACGCTTTACGCACGCCGCCGTTTTCCGGCAGCAGGTAATCGCGCAGCGAGCGGGTAATGGCGCTGGAGATACCACCATACAGCGAGGCTTCGATCAGACGGTAGAATTTGCTGCGATCGCCGGCGGTGCGCAGACGACGCGGCACCACGCCGAGCTCAAACATCATGGCATGGTAGTCCGTGACCGAGCTGAACTGGCGGAACTGCACGCCCTCCTGCGCTTCCACCCGCTCCTTCACTTCTGCCAGCGGCAGCACGCGCGCCTGACGGCTGCCGAGAATTTCGGTCAGCATATCGGTTGGCAGCGTATCGGTCGGCAGGCCGTGAATACTGAACGGCTTGATGTCGACTTTCTTATCGCGTCCGGCCACCTGCTGCAGGCGCACGCCAGCCACCACGCGCTGATGGCGCGAGTTGACCACGTCCAGCACCGCATAGCAGACGCCCGCGCGCAGTTTGCCATGCAGGCCCTTGTCGCGCGAGCCGGACGTGGCACCGGCTTCAGTGGTGTTACGGAAATGCAGCAGGGTTAAGTCCGGAATCAGTGCCGTAACAAACGCCGCCATGGTGGTCGATTTACCGGCACCGTTACCGCCGGACAGCGTGGTGACTAGCTCATCCAGATCAAAGGTGCGGGCAAAGAAACCGTTCCAGTTGATCAGCGTGAGCGATCGAAATTTACCGCGTTCAATCATGCCTGTTCATCCTCCGCGCGCTCGCTCGCGTCGTGTTCGCTGTCATTTTCTGCCTCGTCGCTCTCACTGGCGACCGGTGCGTTCTCCAGCGTCATCGCTTCACCGTCACGAATCAGGCGCAGCTGCGCTTCACGTGCATCGTCACCGCTGCGCACATCCGCACCAAAGCGGAAAACGGACTCCATGATGCGGAACTTGCTGCTGTCGTTGCCCATAAACCACACCATGCCGAGACGGCGCAGACGGCTGAGCGACGCACGCATCTTCTCCTGCAGTTTGGCGCGATCCAGGTCCGACCCGGTGGAGCGCTGGTTAACCAGCTTCAGCAACCTGCTTTCATCCGCCAGCGACAGCAGCTCGTCGTACAGCTCCTGCTGGGTGAAAATGCCCTCGTTGGCCAGCCGCTCCGGGCTCAGGTAGAGATAGCAGAGAATTTTACCCACCATCATGTCGAGCTCGGACAGCACCGAGCGCGGGATCAGCGTGGTTGAGCGCGGACGCAGATAGAAAAAACCTTCCGGCGCGCGGATCAACTCAACGTTGTAGCGCGCATAAAACTCTTCCAGAAACGGCTGGTAATCCATCAGAAAAGCGTGATTATCCAGCTCTTCAATACCAATGTGGCGGCCGGCGCGTAACTGGCTATCAAGCGCGGGAAAAATCGGGTTTGCCAGTGCCAGCGCCAGTTTGACCGGCATCACTTGTTCAATATTTGTCGATGACATGTGCCTGCACCTTGGCTCCGTAATCATTGATGGTCTGCCATTCCGCAGGCAGACCGGCTAAATCGGCTTCGGCCACGCCGAGTCGCACCGCCTGATCGATGACGATGCGTGCGAGGTCGAAGTGGCGCGCGCGGGGATACTGCGCCAGATAGTCACGCATCACCGTGGCGAGATGCAGCGGCTTCTGCTGCTGCTTGTAAATCTGCAGCGCTTCTTCAATCATCGCCGCCAGCTGCTCGCGGATTTCGTTAAACTCTTCGTACTCCATCTCCGGCGGCAGCTCGCCCATCACCTCGTCGTTACGCAGCGTCATCTCTTCATCGCGCATGTCATACAGACGGTCGGCATTGGCGTAGGTCAGCGCCCACGGCTGATCGAAATAGTTCTGCACCGACTGGCGTAAACGCTGCGCGAACACGCGGTTTTTATCCATGTCGATGGCGGTACGAATAAATTTGTGCACGTGGCGGTCGTAACCGATCCACAGATCGATGGCCTGCTGGCCCCAGCTGATAATGCGATCGAGCTTGTTTTGCAGGTCAAACACCAGCTTGTCGACAAAGCCCAGATCCGGGCTGCTCAGCGTGGCGTCCTGAATCCGCAGCAGATTAGCCTGCAGCTTGTCGCCTGCCGCTTCCAGCGTATCCTGCAGTTCGCGCAGCGTGCCGGAGGTCTCCGACAGCAGCAGCTCGCAGCTGGAGATGGCCGCGCGCCAGTCTTTATTCAGCAGATCGGCGATATCGCTTTTCACCGCCTGCTGCTGTTCGTCCATCAGGCGCTGAGTCATGTCGATGCTGTCGAAGATTTCCGCGACCGAATATTTCAGCGGCGCAAAGACGTTACGGTGCCAGTGAAACTCGTCGCCATCCTCCTCGGCGGCGTCGGCGGCGCGCTTCAGCTCCTGCGCGACAATCGACAGCTGCATCGACAGGCGCAGCGTGGAAAATTCGCGCTGGCGGATGTAATAGTCGGTGATGCCGATCGCCAGTGGCGTCAGACGATAGATGGCGTGACCTTCGGTCAGCTCGCTGGTAAAGCGGTTAAGCAGGCGCTGACGCACCATGTCGTTGATGGCGTTGTTGGCACGGACCTGAATGGTTTCGTGGGTTTGTTCAAACGCTTTGCTGACGTGACGAAAGGCGTCAATCAGCTCACCTTCACTCATCTCGCCGTCCATGCGCTCCCCGTTGAGGGTGGCGATGGCCAGCAAAAACGCCAGACGTTCTACCGGCAGCGCAAGGGAAAAGTCATTCTTGCGCGCCCATGCCACCAGTTCGGGGACCGTCTGGGAAAATTCGCTCATAGTTGATCCTTCTACCTGGGTTTGCGCGCAGTCACGTGGATATAGCGCCCTAAACTCAAAAAGGGCTCCTGACGACAGTAGCGCCGTTCCATCTCAATAATTTCCTCAACGCTCTTCCCGGCGCCGGGCTGCGGCTTCATGTAGTCACTGAACACGCGGATACCGGCACGCTGCTCGGTAATAAATCCGCACTGCGTCAGCCAGCGCTGTACATCGTCAGGATCGCGGGGGAAATCCGGTGACAGCGTGCGTTTTTTGCGCTTGTTCATGTTGGCGCGCAGATAGCCGAAATTGCCGAGCGTCAGGGTGCGGAACGTCAGGCCGTGCGCGTTATAAAACATCAGCGACAGCACACCACCGGGTTTCAGCGTATGCCACAGCGCCTGCAGCACCGCCAGCGGATCCGCCACCCACTCAAGCACAGCGTGAAACAATACCAGATCCACCGGCTTATCCAAATGTTCGCCAACCTGCTGTGCGCTAATTTGTTTGAATTGCATGTTGTGGCTCACACCTGCGCTGTGCGCATGGGCGGCGGCCAGCTTAAGCATCTCGCCCGACAGGTCGCACAGCAGTACCTGATGCCCCTGCGCGGCGAGGCCGCTGGAGATCTGACCGACGCCACCACCGGCATCCAGCACCGTCAGCGGGCCGGCGGGCAGCGTCGGCAGAATGGCGTTCAGCTCATCCCAGATGATCGCCTGACGCACCTGGCCTTTACGGGTGCCATAAATATTTTGCGAGAATTTATCCGCCAGATCGTCAAAGTTACGATCCTGCATGGTGATGGCTCCGCTTTGCTGCATTCAACTTGTGCTATTTTGTCACAGGCTCGACAAGAATGAACCTTTCATGCCGCAGTAACTGTCTGGCTGCTGTTTTTTCGGACAAAAGGAGACGTTTTCGATGTTTTTTGCCTTAAAAAAATGGATTGGCGCGATGCTACTGCCTTTGCCATTGCTGTTAACGCTTATGGCGGCAGGACTTTTACTGCTCTGGTTCAGCCGCTGGCAAAAAAGCGGCAAAATCCTTATCTCATTGAGCTGGCTGATGCTGTTACTGCTGAGCCTGCAACCGGTGGCCGATCGGCTGCTGGCCCCGCTGGAAAACCAGTATGCCACGTGGAATGGCAGCGAGCCGGTGGACTATATCGTGGTGCTGGGCGGGGGTTACACCTATAACCGGCAGTGGGCACCCAGCTCCAACCTGCTGAACAACAGCCTGCCGCGCGTGACCGAAGGCGTTCGCCAGTGGCGACGCTATCCTCAGGCCAAAATGATCTTCACCGGTGCCGCTGCGGGCTACAATCCGCGCAGCAACGCCAGCGTTGCCGCCGACGTGGCGCGCAGCCTTGGCGTGCCCGACGATGCCATTATCGTGCTGGATCAGCCGCATGACACCGGCGAAGAAGCGCTGGCGGTGAAGCAGACCATCGGGCAGCATCCGTTTTTGCTGGTGACGTCTGCCAACCATCTGCCACGCGCCATGCACTTTTTCCAGAGCGCCGGCCTGAATCCGCTACCGGCACCGGCTAACCAGCTGGCGATCACCTCACCGATCAGCGTCTGGGATCGCACGCTGCCCTCGCCGCTATGGCTCAGCCATAGCCAGCGCGCGGTGTACGAAACGCTGGGGCTGATCTGGCAGCGGTTGCGCGGCAGTGGCGAACCTTCAGCCGAGCCAGGGGAGTAGCTGCGCGCGGGCATGGTCAAAGCGCGGCCGGTCAAACTGGCCGCTGCTGACCAGCGTGTCAACGCAATCCCACAGCTGATAGAGCCAGCGGCGCCAGACGAAACCTTCATCCACCGGCGCACGCTGTAAATAGTGCTGCAGCAGCGATGCTTCAGCACCGTTTTCCGCCAGGCGCATCAGCTCATACTCACGCGGTGCCCACAAAATGGTGCCCGGCTGGGTCATCGCCACCAGCTGATCGCTGTGCGGGTCTTTCAGCATACTGGCGAGACGCAGATTGCCGTGCATTAGCACGCACGGGTCGTCAAAGCCGGCAAACAGCTGCGCCAGCTGTTCGCGGCTGCGGAACAGAATCTGACGATCGGCGTGGGTAAATCCAGGGGGCGACAGATAGCCCAGCGTGGACCACAGCACTTCCACCCGCTGGCGATACCACGCCGGCCAGCGATTTTCCTGCACGCTGTCAACGCTGCCGACCAGGCCATGGCTGTCAATGCGGTGCCACGCCAGCAGTCCTTCGACAATCTGTTCACACAGCTGCTCCCAGCGCGCTGCTGTGCGCGCCGGCGCTTCGGCCGATACGCCATTTAAGCGCGCCAGCAGCAGCATTTCATGCGCCGGCGGTTGCTGACTCAAAACCAGGCCGTACACCGTGGGCAGCGTAATCAGTCCTTCATGCGCCAGCATGGTGAGTTTTTTCGCTTCGAGCGCGGCGCGTCCCTGATGACGAAAATATTTGGCCACCAGCGGCATCGGCTTGCCGTGGTCATCATAGAGGGCGTAAAGCCGCGATTGTGCCTGTTCGCTGATGGTTTCCAGCCGGCTGACGCCTTCGCCCAGCACCAGCGCCAGTTCTGCACGGAGTTGTTCCATGGAAGAGTCCTCCGGAGTTAACTCATTGCACCATCCTGGAGGTCATGACGGCGCGAAACTTAGCGCCAGATCAAACTTTGCGGCCAGCCGGGGCGCTGGCCGCTGACGATTATGCCTGCATCGCTTCACGCACGCGCAGCAGATCGTCCGGCGTATCCACACCGACGCTCGGCACGGTGGCCGCTACCGCCACGTGAATCTTTTCGCCGTACCACAGCACGCGCAGCTGCTCCAGCAACTCGATCTGCTCCAGCGCACAGGGTTGCCATGCCACATAGCGACGGATAAAACCGGCGCGATAGGCATAAATACCGATGTGGCGCAGCAGCGTGTCGCCAATCTGCTCACGCGACTGCGCGTAACGTTCACGATCCCACGGAATGGTCGCACGTGAAAAATAGAGCGCATAACCGCTGGCATCAGTGACCACTTTTACCGCGTTGGGATTGAACGCCTCTTCTGCCTCGTGAATCGGTACCGCCAGCGTGGCCATGCCGGCATCCGCCTGGGCCAGATTGTCCGCGACCTGACGCACAATCTCCGCCGGAATCATCGGCTCGTCGCCCTGCACGTTCACGATGATGGTATCGTCAGCAAACTGATATTTTTCAATCACCTCGGCCAGACGCTCGGTACCAGATTGGTGGTCGGCGCGCGTCATGCAGACTTCCCCGCCGGCAGCGGTCACCGCGGCCGCCACGTCAGGATGATCGGTGGCCACAATCACCCGCTCGGCGCCGGACTCGCGTGCACGTTCCATCACGTGCACCACCATCGGTTTACCGTGAATATCCAGCAGCGGTTTGCCCGGCAGGCGCGTGGAGGCGTAGCGTGCCGGAATAATCGCCACGAAACTCATGGATGAATCTCTTCAACGGACAGGGTGCGCGCTTCTACTTCCAGCAATACCGGAATACCGTCACGCACCGGGAACGCCAGGCCGTCGGGTTTGCAGATCAACTCCTGCTGCTCTTTGTTGTAATACAGTTTTCCGTTGCAGACCGGACAGGCCACAATCTCAAGTAAACGGTGATCCATACTTTTCTCCTTTCAGGACCGATACGTCAGAGGATTAGCATACCATAGCGCAATCAGGGACGGCGCGCCGCCATCGGCTTATATGCTGACGTGCCAGTGCGTGGACCAGGCGGCCCGCAGCGCATCAGGCGCGTTTTCCAGCACCACTTCGCGGGCGCCCTGCCAGGCGGCGAAGCGGTTAATGGCTTTATGCACATCGGCGAGAAACTGCTGGCTCACGCGCACGCCGGGCTCCAGCCAGAAGGCCCGCAGAATCAGGCGCTGCGCCTGGCGATCCATTTTGGCATCGACGCGTCCCTTCAGTACGCCGCGATGCAGCAGCGGCAGGACAAAATAGCCGTATTTACGTTTGTGCTCTGGCGTGTAGCACTCAATGCGATAGTCAAAATTAAACAACTCAAGCGCGCGGCGGCGATCCCATACCACCGGATCAAACGGTGACAGCAGCGCGCTGTGCGTGGCGGCCTGCGGCTGCGCCAGCTGCGGCAGCAGCGTATGGTGCAGCCACATCTCGCCCAGTTGCTCAACCTCAACGCGCTGAATCACTCCCTGCTCAGCGGCCTGCGCCAGCCAGAGTGCGATAGGCGCGCGTTTCAGCCGGTAGTAATCGGCCAGCCAGCTGGCGCGGAAAATGCCGAGGCTGCGCGCGCTGTGATCCAGCATCTGCATCACCGCCTCGTTCTCGCTCAGCGCATGCTGCTCGTCGCGCCAGTGCGGCATCACCCGGCTACGCAGATCGTAGACACGCTGGAAGTTACGGCGCTCGACAACCATCAGTTCACCGGCGCTAAACAGGTTCTCCAGATGTCGCTTGTGCGGCTTCCACGCCCACCAGCCGGGTTTGGTGTGCTTGTCGCTGGCAAAATCAGCGGCGCGTACCGGACCGGTGGCGGCGATATGTTGCAGCAGATCGGCGATTTCCTGCTGATGCTGATCCACCCATTGCTGATTGTATTTCCAGCCCAGGCGCTGCGGTGCCAGCATGCGGTGACGCAGCAGCGGATAATCTTCAAAAGGGATAAAACAGGCTTCATGCGCCCAGTATTCAAACAGCGCGCCCGCCGCCAGCGTTTGCTCCAGCCACTCGGCTGGAAAAGCGCCCAGCCGGCTGAACAGCACCAGATATGGACTGCGCGCGACCACATTAATGGTATCGATTTGCAGCAGCGACATCTGCCGCACACAGGCGTGAATATCGGCAAAACGCGCCTGACGGCGCGGCGGGCGTAGCAGGCCCTGGGCAGAGAGGTGCAGATTGCGGGCGGTTTGCAGAGAGAGGGAATGCGTGCTGGTCATTGCGTCGTCCCTTTGAATGGTTAGCGCGACCGGGCGTCGCGCGCAGCCGTACAGAGTTGCGTCAGATCGGCCAGCAATGCGGCCAGCGGCGCGCCCGCCAGATGCGCATCCACCGGCAGATACCACCAGTTAGCGCGGGCAAAATGGCGGCATTTGACCGCGTCTTTTTCCGTCATCAGCAGGCACTGTGCATCCTGAGTCAGGCTGCGTAACTCTTCTTCGCTATAAGCGTGGTGATCGGCAAAGGCGATCTCTGCCACCGGCTGCACGCCCTGCTGCTGCAGCGTAGTGAAGAAACGCGGCGGATGACCGATGCCGGCCATCGCGACAATTGGCGGCAGCTGCGTCAGTGCAGCCTGTTCGCCGGTCAGCAGATTGACCGCCAGGCCCGGCTGCAGCGTCATGGCGATCTCGCCAGCCTGCGCGCTGCCCCCGTTGACCACCACGGCATCTACCTGCGCCAGCCGCGATGCGCGTTCACGCATCGGTCCGGCCGGTAACCACCAGCCGTTACCAAAGCGACGCACGCCATCCACCACCACGATTTCGCGATCGCGCTGCAGCGCGTAGTGCTGCAGGCCATCATCCGTCACAATCACATCCAGCGGATGCGCCGCCAGCAGGGCCTCGATTGCCAGCCGGCGCTGCGGTGCCACTGCCACCGGCACCTGGGTGCGCTGGGCGATCAGCACCGGTTCATCACCAGCCTGTTCCGTCGCGGTATCCTGATTGACCAGCAGCGGATAGCGTTCCGCTTTACCACCGTAACCGCGCGACACCACACCCGGACGCAGCCCCTGCTGTTGCAGCGCCTGCACCAGCCAAATCACCAGCGGTGTTTTACCGTTGCCGCCCGCGGTCAGGTTGCCAACGACAATGACCGGACAGGGCGCGCGCCAGCGGGTACGCCAGCCGCGCTGATAGCTCAGGCGAATCAGCCAGGTGATAGCGCCATACAGCAGACTCAGCGGCCACAACAGCAGCCACAGCGGCGAGCGTCCGCTCCAGATACGTTCAATCATTGACCGAACTGCAGTTTGTGCAGCTGCGCATAAGCGCCCTTCTGCGCCAGCAGCACCTCATGGGTACCGCGTTCCACGATTCGCCCATCCTCGACCACCACGATTTCGTCGGCCTTTTCAATGGTGGAGAGACGGTGCGCAATCACCAGCGACGTGCGGTTCTTCTGCAGCTCGTCCAGCGCCGACTGGATGGCGCGTTCGGATTCGGTATCCAGCGCCGAAGTGGCTTCATCGAGAATCAAAATCGGGCAGTCACGCAGCAGCGCACGGGCAATGGCGATACGCTGACGCTGGCCGCCAGACAGCAGCACGCCGTTTTCACCAATGACCGTATCGAGACCGTTATCCATCTTGTTGATGAAGTCCATGGCGTGCGCCATGGTCGCCGCCTGCTCGATTTGCTCGCGGGTGTATTCACCGTTGCGTGCATAAGCGATGTTATTGGCGATGGTGTCATTGAACAGATGGACATTTTGCGAGACCAGCGCCACCTGATTACGCAGCGAGCGCAGGGTGTACTCACGCAGGTCGTGGCCATCCAGCAGAATCTCGCCCTCGTTGATATCGTAAAAACGCGTCAGCAGGCTGGCCATGGTGGATTTACCCGAGCCGGAACGGCCCACCAGCGCCACGGTTTTACCCGCGGGCAGCGTAAGATTAATATCACGCAGCGCCGGAATGTCGCGGCCCGGATAGGTAAAGGTCACGTTACGGAATTCAACATCCCCTTTCGCACGCGTGATTTCGCGCTTGCCGTTGTCGATCTCCTGTTCGCTATCCAGAATGGTGAACAGCGTCTGACAGGCCGCCATGCCACGCTGGAACTGGGCGTTGACGTTGGTCAGCGATTTCAGCGGACGCATCAGGGCGATCATCGACGAGAACACCACGGTAATGGTACCGGCAGTCAGGGTATCCATTACGCTCGGGAAGCTGGCCGCATACAGCACAAAAGCCAGCGCCAGCGATGCGATCAGCTGGATTACCGGATCGGAAATCGAAGAGGCCGAGACCAGTTTCATGCCCTGCTGGCGCATTTTATTGCTGACCTGCGAGAAACGCTCAGCTTCCACTTCCTGTCCGCCAAAAATCAGCACTTCTTTATGCCCTTTCAGCATCTGCTCAGCACTGGTGGTCACCTGCCCCATGGTGTTCTGCATATTTTTGCTGATGCTGCGGAAGCGTTTGGACACAGTGCGAATGGCAAAGGAGACCAGCGGCGCCAGCAGAATCAGAATCAGTGACAGCTGCCAGCTGTAGTAAAACATCATGATGAACAGGCCAATGATCGATGCGCCTTCGCGTACCACCGTCACCAGCGCGCTGGAGGAGGAAGAGGCCACCTGTTCAGAATCGTAGGTGATCCGCGACAGCAGCGTACCGGTAGACTGCTGGTCAAAGAACGCAACCGGCATGCCCATCATGTGGCCGAACAGGCGACGGCGCATGTTCATAACCACATTGCCGGAGACCCATGAGATACAGTAACTGGAGATATAACTGGTTACGCCGCGGATCAGCATCAGGCCGATGACCGCCAGCGGCATCCACAGCAGAACGGATTTGTCGGCTTTGCCGAAACCATCATCCAGTAAAGGTTTCAACAGGGAGAGCATTAGGGTGTCGCCTGCCGCATTGAGTATCAGCGCCACGGCGGACACAATCAGGCCAGCCTTGTGCGGTGCAATCATCGGCCAGAGTCGGCGAAATGTCTGCCACGTTGAGAGGTCTTTGTCTTGATGCATTATTTATTCACGCTGTTTGAAATAGCCGCTCATTCTACCTGGAATCGCGTTTGACGCCAAACCACTGATGATACCAGCGGGGGATTATTTGCTCTCTTAACCCTTTAATCTGCCAGCGACCCTGCCGTATCGCGATGTGAATCTGGCCTGATTGCGCAGTGTCATACCAGCGATAGCCCTGCTCGCGGTAACGCTGGACCACGGCGACGGCGGGCATACGCCAGGCGTTATAGCGCGCCAGCGAAGCCAGCGCCGCCTGCCCGGCAACACTCCGTAACAGTAAAGGGCCGGAGGAGCTCCGGCTGCCATGATGGGGCACCTGGATAACAGTGGATTGTAAGCCGCCCTTTTCCAGGGCGACCAGCTTGCGCTCCGCCTCCAGCTCGATGTCCCCGGTCAGTAACAGGCTGAACTGACCATCGTCCACGCGCACCACGCAGGAGTCGTTATTTTGCCCGGAAGTCTGCGCGCGCGGTGGCCATAGCGCGTGAAAGTGCAAACGCCCCCACTGCCACTGCTGGCCGCGATAGCATGGCAGATGCCCGGGCTCGCCGAGCGCGCTGCGAACCCGCAGACCAGGCTGCGCCTGTTGCAGCGCGGCTAATCCACCACGGTGATCGAGATGCTTGTGGCTCAGGATCACCCCTTGCAGTTGGCGCCCGGTGTAGTGCAGCCAGGGTAACAAAACCCGCCCGCCTGCATTGTCCTCTGCCCAGCCGGGTCCGCTGTCATACAGCATCACCTCATTTCCCTGGCTGATCGCCACCGCCAGACCATGTCCGACATCGATCATGTCAATCTGCCAGTCGTCCTGCTGGGCATTGCTGCGCCAGAGCCACAGCAAGAGCAACAGCGCGCAGCAGGGCATCAGCGCCTTCGCGAGCAAGCCGCTGCGCCACAGCGCCAGCCCGGCCCAGAGCAGCAGCACCGCCGGCAACGTATCGCTCCAGCGCCACCAGCCGGCGGGCAGCCACGCCAGCCCCTGCATCACCAGGCTGACCGACAGGTCGGCCAGCTGCCATAGCGGAATGGCGATTGCAGGCAGCGGCAACAGCATCGCCAGCAGAATCAACGGCACGGTAATCAGCGACACCACCGGCACTGCCAGCAGGTTGGCCACTAGCGCGCTCAGGCTGAGCCCGTGGAACAGAAAGATCTGCAGCGGCGCCATCAGAATCATCATGCCCAATTGCAGATGCAGCAGTCGCAGCATGAGCCAGCGACGCGGCTGGCGGAAACGTGGCGGCAGAGGAAACCACTGAAACCACAGTATCAGCATCGCCACGGCCAGCGCCGACAGCCAGAAGCTCTCTGACAGCACCGTCAGCGGATCAAGCCATAACAAACTCCCTACGCAGAGCGTCCACACCTGCCAGTTGCTCAGCTGCCAGCCAGCTATACGCGTCGCCAGCCACAGCGTTAACGCCAGCATCGCGCGCTGTGCCGGCGGATGACTGCCGGAGATCCAGCAATAGGCTGCCGCTGTTAACCCGCTGATCAGCAGCGGCATCAGATAGCCGATTTGCCTGGCAGGTAACACTAACTGGATGACGCGCGCCAGTAGCCAGCCTACGCTGGCCGCCAGCGCGATATGCATGCCGGAGATGGCCATCAGGTGCGCGGTACCGGTTTCGCGCAGCAAGGCTCGCTGGGCCGGAGTCATCGCCTCACGCACGCCAAAGGCCAGCGCCTGTATTATTGCGGGCTGCGTTAACCCGCTGAAACGCGCCAGATGATGATCGATAAACCGCGTCCGCCAGCTGCAGCGCAGAGACTCAGCCTGCTGGCTGACAATACGCCCCTGCAGCGCGCTGTGGTTAGCAATGGCAAAACGCTGCAGATCAAATTCGCCCTCGTTGAGCCGGGCGTGCACCGCGCGTAGCCGCAGCTTCATCTGCCAGCGCTGTCCCGCACACCAGGCAACCTCATCGCTGACATTACGCAGCGTGACAAACAACGGTGGAAAGACGTAGCGGTCACCTGCCCGGATTATCTGCGCCGTGAGCTGGTTCTTCGCGGGATTCACTGCAGTTATCTGAAGCGTGGCCGCCACCGGTGCCACGGTCAGTTGCTCGAGGGTATCGACCGTCTGACGCGCCTCGATCAGTGCCCAGCTCAACAGCAGCAAGCCCAGTCCGGCGTAGCGCAAAAGCATTACTGATGTACATGCCAGCAACAGTGCGCTTATTAACAGCAGCACAATGGTACTGTAAGCGGGGATGTGCGGCAGCATACCCAGCGGCAGCGCCGCGAGGAGCATCATTCTGGCTACCACTGTTATTGTCACGCGCACGCCCTCTTCTGTCATTGCCGCGCATTGTGCGCGCTGGCAGAGGGAAAAGCATGTGGCTAAATGTCGATTTCAGAGAGGGATTACGTGCAGTTTATGGTGGTTGCAGGGGATCAACAGCAACATGGAAGCAGGATCGCAAACCTGAATGCGAGGCAAAAAAAAACGACACCTGCAGGTGTCGTTTTTATCGTTCGGTAACGGCTTAGCCGTAGATATTTGCACGGTCACGCAATTCTTTGCCTGGCTTGAAGTGGGGAACGTATTTACCTTCCAGTTCCACTTTGTCACCCGTTTTCGGGTTGCGACCAGTGCGCGGTGCGCGGTAGTGCAAAGAAAAGCTGCCGAATCCCCGGATTTCAATGCGCTCGCCCTGGGCCAGCGTAGTGGCCATGTGCTCGAGCATCTCTTTGACCGCATCCTCAACGACTTTCGCCGGGATATGAGTATGCTGGCCAGCAAGTCTTTCAATCAGTTCTGACTTGGTCATGTAACCTCCGGTTAATCCCTGTTTGGAAAGGTATGACAGCTTTTACCGAAACCGGACGATTTTCACCGTCCGGTGCTTCGGGTCGATTACTCGCCTTTAGCCGCTTTGAACGCTTCAGCCATTGCGTTAGAGAAGTTGCCATCTTCCTGTTTGGTGTTAACAGTGTTGATAGCTTCTTTCTCGTCAGCCTGGTCTTTAGCACGAACAGACAGGCTCACAACGCGGTTCTTACGGTCAACGCCGGTGAATTTCGCTTCAACGTCGTCGCCTACGCTCAGAACCTGAGTGGCGTCTTCGATGCGGTCCAGAGAAGCTTCAGAAGCGCGCAGGTAACCTTCTACGCCGTCAGCTAATTCTACTGTAGCACCTTTAGCGTCAACTGCAGTGACTTTACCCGTCACGATTGCGCCTTTCTTGTTCAGGGTGATGTAGTTGTTGAATGGATCTTCAGCCAGCTGCTTCACGCCCAGAGAAATACGCTCACGCTCTGCGTCAACCTGCAGTACAACGGCAGCGATTTCGTCGCCTTTCTTGTACTCACGAACGGCTTCTTCGCCAGTCGCGTTCCAGGAGATGTCAGACAGGTGAACCAGACCGTCGATGCCACCGTCCAGGCCGATGAAGATACCGAAGTCAGTGATTGACTTGATTTTACCTTCAACGCGATCGCCTTTGTTGTGGGTCTCTGCGAACTGCTGCCATGGGTTAGATTTGCACTGCTTCAGACCCAGGGAGATACGACGACGCTCTTCGTCGATGTCCAGAACCATAACTTCAACCACATCACCTACGTTGACAACTTTAGATGGGTGGATGTTTTTGTTGGTCCAGTCCATTTCAGACACGTGTACCAGGCCTTCAACGCCTTCTTCGATTTCAACGAAGCAGCCGTAGTCAGTCAGGTTGGTCACGCGACCGGTCAGTTTGGTACCTTCCGGATAACGCTTAGCGATAGCAACCCATGGATCTTCGCCCAGCTGTTTCAGGCCCAGAGATACACGAGTACGCTCGCGGTCGAACTTCAGCACTTTAACAGTGATTTCGTCGCCCACGTTGACGATTTCGCTTGGATGCTTAACGCGCTTCCACGCCATATCGGTGATGTGCAGCAGACCGTCAACGCCACCCAGGTCAACGAATGCGCCGTAGTCAGTGAGGTTCTTAACGATACCTTTGACTTCCATGCCTTCCTGCAGGTTTTCCAGCAGCTGATCGCGCTCAGCGCTGTTTTCAGATTCGATAACCGCGCGGCGAGAAACCACGACGTTGTTACGCTTCTGATCAAGCTTGATTACTTTGAATTCAAGCTCTTTGCCTTCCAGGTGCAGAGTGTCGCGGACCGGACGAACGTCAACCAGTGAACCTGGCAGGAACGCACGAATACCGTTCAGCTCAACTGTGAAGCCACCTTTAACTTTGCCGTTGATAACACCGGTAACAGTTTCAGCGTCTTCGTAAGCTTTTTCCAGCGTGATCCAAGCTTCGTGACGTTTAGCTTTCTCACGGGACAGCAGGGTTTCACCGAAGCCGTCTTCTACTGCATCCAGAGCAACGTCAACTTCGTCGCCCACCTGGATTTCCAGTTCGCCAGCTGCGTTCTTGAACTGTTCTGCAGGGATAGCAGATTCAGATTTCAGACCCGCATCAACCAGCACGACGTCTTTGTCGATAGCAACAACGACGCCACGAACGATGGAACCCGGACGGGTTTCGATTTCTTTCAGGGACTCTTCAAAGAGTTGAGCAAAAGATTCAGTCATATTGATAATCTTAGGATTCTTCAATTTAACGTCCACCTGACGTCATTGTCGGATGGGGTTGTTTCACATGCCCTGCACCGCTTCCCTGGCACAGGGTTACTACAATTCGGTCGCCGAAAAGATTAAATGCCCAGCTTCTGGCGGGCATAATCTAGTGCCTTTTCAATCACTTGCTCAATGGTCATGCTGGTTGAATCCAGCACCAGAGCATCAGCGGCTGGCACTAAAGGCGCGATGGCGCGGTTACGATCGCGGTCGTCGCGTTCCTTTATCTCGGATAAAAGGCGATCAAAGTTAACACTAAAGCCCTTTTCCTGCAACTGTAGCATACGGCGATGCGCACGCTCTTCGGAGCTGGCATCGAGGAAAATTTTAACGGGCGCGTCCGGGAAAACCACGGTGCCCATATCACGTCCATCGGCGATTAAACCCGGCTCCTCGCGGAAAGCACGCTGTCGGCGCAGCAAGGCTTCACGCACACGCGGAAATGCCGCCACGCGCGACGCCGTATTGCTCACTTCCTGGGTGCGGATTTCGCCGGTGACATCCTCACCTTCCAGCACTACCTGCATTTCACCGTCTACCGACAGAAAACGCACGTCAAGGTGCGCCGCCATGGGCACCAGCGCTTCTTCCGACTCGATATCCACCTGATGATGCAGCGCGGCCAGAGCCAGTACGCGATAAATAGCCCCTGAATCCAGCAGGTGCCACTGCAACGACTCCGCCATCGCTTTACATAAAGTCCCTTTACCCGCGCCGCTTGGGCCATCAATGGTAATTACCGGGGCGATTGCCGTCATTGTTCTCTCCTGTTGCTGCGTGCTGATGATCAGCCTTCTTGGCTGTCTGGATTGCGCGGCATTATACGCTGCCCGCGTCCGCTTGGTTACCCTTTAGCGTAGACAGCGCCAGAAATTTCGACAGTTTCAGAACAATTTCCCGCCAGTGAGGCCAGCAGAGGGTTCAGAAGCCCGGCACAGCGGTACCGGGCGGGCGGATTAGGATGCGTGGCTGATTTTTGCCAGCTGCTGGAAGTAATCCGGGAAGGTTTTCGCCGTACAGCCGGGATCGAGAATGGTTACTGGCGTGTCGGACAGCGCAACCAGCGAGAAACACATCGCCATACGGTGATCGTTGTACGTGCCGATATCGGCGTGCTGTAACTGCGCAGGCGGTGTGACGCGAATAAAATCGTGCCCCTCTTCCACTTCCGCACCGACTTTACGCAACTCGGTCGCCATGGCCGCCAGGCGATCGGTCTCCTTTACGCGCCAGTTATAGATGTTGCGCATCAGCGTGGTGCCTTCGGCAAACAGCGCGGTGGTAGCGATTGTCATTGCCGCATCCGGAATATGGTTCATGTCCATATCAATGGCGTTCAGCGCACCGCGCGTGCAGGCAATATAATCGTCGCCCCACTCGATCACCGCTCCCATCTTCTCCAGCACATCGGCAAAACGGATATCGCCCTGCACACTGTTGCGGCCAATCCCGGTAACGCGCACCGTGCCGCCTCTGATTGCCGCAGCGGCAAGGAAATAGGACGCTGACGACGCATCGCCTTCCACCAGATAATCACCTGGCGACTGATACTGCTGCTGACCTTTCACCACAAAGCGCTGGTAGTGCTGATTATCAACGTCCACGCCAAAGCAACGCATCAGGTGCAGGGTGATATCAATGTAGGGTTTGGAAACCAGCTCGCCTTTAATGGTGATCGTGGTGTCCTGCTGTGCCAGCGGCGCGGTCATCAGCAGCGCCGTCAGGAACTGGCTGGAAACGCTGCCATCGACACTGACTTCGCCGCCAGTAAATCCGCCGTTCAGACGCAGCGGCGGATAGTCGGTCTGTTCGAGGTAATCAATGCGCGCGCCGCCCTGCCGTAACGCATCGACCAGATGGCCGATCGGACGCTCTTTCATGCGCGGTTCGCCGGTCAGCACCACCGACTGCTCGCCGAGGCACAGTGCGGCCGCCAGCGGACGCATCGCGGTTCCGGCATTGCCCAGGAACAATTCCAGCGGCTGTTCGGCACGCAGCGGTCCACCGTTGCCGACCACTTCACACACGGTGCGATCGGCTGACAGGGTATAGCTGACGCCCAGCGCCTGCAGCGCATTAAGCATGTGTTTAACATCATCGCTGTCGAGCAGGTTGGTCAGGCGCGTGGTGCCGTTCGCCAGCGCGGCCAGTAACAGGGCGCGGTTTGATACGCTTTTTGAACCCGGTAAGTTTACCGTGCCGTCAACGCGGGCAATCGGCTGTAAAGTCAGGGAGTCCTGCATGTGAAACCAAATCTCCAGAAATACGAGACCCTGTCCAGTGACAGGGTCTGATGCCAGCCGGGCAGGCTGGCACTAAAGTAGATAATTAACCGTGACGACGTTCGAAGTCGACCATGAATTCGGTCAGCGCTTTAACGCCTTCCAGCGGCATCGCATTGTAGATCGAGGCACGCATACCGCCAACCACACGGTGCCCCTTCAGCGCATGCAGGCCCGCCTTCAGTGATTCTTCAAGGAACACCTTATCCAGCGCAGCATCGGCCAGTTGGAAAGGCACGTTCATCCGGGAACGGTTTTCACTGGCGACGTCGTTACGGTAGAAGCTGCTGCTATCAATCACGCCGTACAGCAGATCGGCTTTCGCCTGATTAACCTTGTCCATCTCTGCTACACCGCCCTTCTCTTTCAGCCATTTAAACACCAGGCCGGAGAGGTACCAGGCAAACGTCGGCGGCGTGTTGAACATCGAATCGTTTTCGGCCAGCACTTTGTAGTCGAGAATGGAGGGCACCCAGCGCTGCGCTTTGCCCAGCAGGTCATCACGCACTACCACCAGCGTCAGGCCAGCGGGACCGATGTTCTTCTGCGCGCCGGCATAAATCACGCCGTAGCGGCTGATGTCGAGCGGGCGGGACAGGATGGTGGAAGAGAGATCGGCCACCACCACTTTATCGCCGAAGTCTGGCTCTTCATCGATGGCAATACCGTCGATGGTTTCATTCGGGCAGAAATGCACATAAGCAGCATCATCGCTGAGCTGCCATTCACGCATCGGTAACAGTGCGCGTTTACCCTCACGGGTGGTTTTGATGTCAATGGCGTTCGGCGAGCAGAATTTTTCTGCTTCTTTAATAGCGCTGTGCGCCCAGTAGCCGCCGTCGATGTAATCCGCGCGGCTGGCATCGCCCAGCAGATTACCGGGGATTGCCGCGAACTGCGCACGCGCGCCGCCATGGCAGAATAATACTTTGTAGTTGGCCGGGATTTTCAGCAGATCGCGAAAATCCTGCTCCGCCGCTTCCGCGACTTCAATAAACTCTTTGCTGCGGTGACTGATTTCCATCACCGAGGTGCCTAAGCCATGCCAGTTTGTCAGTTCTTGTTCTGCACGACGAAGCACTTCCACCGGCAGCATTGCCGGTCCGGAGCTAAAATTATAAACCTGCGCCATTTCCCCTCACCATTGTCATATCGAACGGTTATGAATACCCCATCGGTTTTATCATTGCCTCCGGATGGCTGCAATCATTTATCCGGCAGCGATCACATTTCCAGATCCCGCTCCACCGCAGCTTATGTCACAAATGTAATAAGCCACGGAATTTTGTGAGGCAGCGCGGTGAAGTAAAATCAGACAGCTGCCAGAGTGCGAAAAAGCCGTAACAATGCGTTGAGAAATTTGGCGGAGCAATGGCGAAGCAGGCGCAAAACCCGTATTATTGCGCGCTTTACGCCCAACCATCGACTTGAGAGAGCGCCACCATGACGCAAACGTTTATTCCAGGTAAAGACGCCGCACTGGAAGACTCCATCGCACGCTTCCAGCAGAAACTGCAGGATCTGGGTTTCAACATTGAAGAAGCTTCCTGGCTAAACCCGGTGCCGCACGTCTGGTCAGTGCACATTCGCGACCGTGACTGCCCGCTCTGTTTTACTAACGGTAAAGGCGCCAGTAAAAAAGCGGCGCTGGCCTCAGCGCTGGGCGAATATTTTGAGCGCCTCTCAACCAACTACTTCTTTGCCGATTTCTGGCTGGGTGAAACCATCGCTAACGGCGACTTCGTGCACTACCCGAACGAGAAATGGTTCCCGCTGAGCGACGATGACAGCCTGCCGGAAGGCATTCTGGATGCGCGCCTGCGTAAGTTTTACGATCCGGAACAGAGCCTGAGCGCGTCCGATCTGGTGGATCTGCAGTCTGGTAATGCCGCTCGCGGTATTTGCGGCCTGCCATTTACCCGCCAGTCCGATCAGCAAACTGTTTACATTCCGATGAACATCATCGGCAACCTGTATGTGTCTAACGGCATGTCCGCTGGCAACACCGCCAATGAAGCGCGCGTACAGGGCTTATCCGAAGTGTTTGAGCGCCATATTAAAAACCGCATTATCGCGGAATCCATCAGCCTGCCGGAAATTCCTGAAGCGGTAATGCAGCGCTATCCTGGCGTGGTGGAGGCTATCAATCGTCTTGAAGCGGAAGGTTTCCCGATTTTCTCCTATGACGCTTCGCTGGGCGGCAACTATCCGGTGATCTGTGTGGTGCTGTTCAACCCGGCTAACGGCACCTGTTTTGCCTCGTTTGGCGCCCATCCGGACTTTGGTGTCGCGCTGGAACGTACCGTCACCGAACTTCTGCAGGGCCGCGGCCTGAAAGATCTCGACGTGTTTACACCGCCCACCTTCGATGATGAAGAAGTGGCTGAACACGCTAACCTTGAAACCCACTTCATTGATTCAAGCGGTCTGATCTCCTGGGATATGTTCAAAGACGATGCCGACTATCCCTTTGTCGACTGGAGCTTTGCCGGCACCACCCATGAAGAGTTCGATACGCTGATGGCGATCTTCCGTGCGGAAGATAAAGAAGTGTATATCGCCGACTACGAACATCTGGGCGTTTACGCCTGCCGCATTATCGTACCGGGAATGTCTGATATTTACCCTGCCGAAGACCTGCTGCTGGCGAATAACAACATGGGTGCATCACTGCGTGAAACGCTGTTATCCCTGCCAGCAACCCAGTGGCAACCCGAGGAGTATCTGGCTCTGATCGAACAGCTGGATGAAGAAAGTCATGATGACTTCACCCGCGTGCGTGAACTGCTGGGGCTGGCGACCGGCAAAGACAACGGCTGGTTCACGCTGCGTATTGGCGAGCTGAAAGCGATGCTGGCGCTGGCCGGTGGCGATCTGGATCAGGCGCTGATCTGGACGGAATGGACCATGGAATTCAACCAGTCGATCTTCAGCCCTGAGCGTGCCAACTACTATCGCTGCCTGCAGACTCTGCTGCTGCTGGCGATGGAAGAAGATCGCGATCCGCTGCAGTATCATCGCGCGTTTGTGCGCATGTATGGCGAAGCCGCCGTCGACGCCGCTTCGGCTGCCATCAGCGGTGAGGCACCGTTCTACGGTCTGCAGGTGGTTGACCGCGATCTGCACGCGTTCCCGGCGCATCAGGCACTGCTGGCCGCGTATGAAAAATTACAGGCGGCAAAACGTCGTTACTGGTCTGCGAAATAAATCGGCGCATTTTGTCTGTGACGAAATAGCCTGAAAATTAACGGGCACTGGCAGTATCCAGTGCCCTTTTTTTATGCCGCTGAAAATTCATCGGGCGCAGAAAATAATAAATAACAATTCACTATCATTGATAAACAGTATTTAACAAAACAGCCCTTAAGCCTGCCGCACCTTCAACTTATTTTGCATAAATTAAAAATTATTTTTTGAATAAATTTCAATATCTTAATTGATTTTCTGGTCGTTTTGCGGCTTTGCTTAACCCTGCCGTTTCGGCAAATATGATCCACATCAACTCCTGACCTATACTCCTTTGTTAGTATCTTTACAGACAATTTCTGGAGAGCGTTAGTGTGAAAGCTGACAACCCTTTTAATTCATTATTACCGGCGGCGATGGCAAAAGTCGCAGAAGATGCCGGTGTCTATAAAGCGACGAAACATCCCTTAACCACCTTCTTTCTGGCTATCACTGCTGGCGTCTTTATTTCCATTGCCTTTGTGTTTTATATCACCGCCACCACCGGCAGCGGCACTATGCCGTACGGCATGGCCAAATTGATCGGTGGCATCTGCTTCTCACTGGGTTTGATGCTGGTTGTGGTCTGCGGCGCTGATTTGTTTACTTCAACGGTGCTGATCGTGGTGGCAAAAGCCAGCGGACGCATTAACTGGCTGCAACTGGGTCGTCACTGGCTCAATGTCTACGTTGGCAACCTGTGCGGCGCGCTGTTTTTTGTGGCGCTGATTTGGCTGGCCGGTGAGCATATGGTCGCAAATGGTGCCTGGGGATTGAATGTCTTACAGACCGCCGACCACAAAATGCATCATACGTTTATCGAAGCGGTAAGCCTCGGTACACTGGCTAACCTGATGGTGTGTCTGGCGGTGTGGATGAGCTACTCCGGCCGCAGCCTGCTCGACAAAATGGTGGCGATGATTTTACCGGTTGCGATGTTCGTAGCCAGCGGCTTTGAGCATAGCATCGCCAATATGTTCCTGATCCCGATGGCCATCATGATTCGCGATTTTGCCAGCCCGGAATTCTGGCAGATGACCGGTGCCAGCGCGGCGCAATTTCCTGCACTGGGCATTGGCGATTTTATTGTTAATAACCTGATTCCCGTGACCATCGGCAACATCATTGGCGGCGGTCTGTTAGTCGGGTTGACCTATTGGGTTATCTATCTGCGCGACGGTGAGTCCGCGCACTGAGTCATTAAGTACGGGCGTGCTGAGCAGCGCGCCATACGTTACAGTCTCCCTAAATAAGGCAGGTATATCATGTCCGAACTGAATGAAAAAATGGCGTCAGCCTGGGAAGGATTTAGCGCCGGTGAATGGCAGAACAGCGTCAACGTCCGTGACTTCATCCAAAAAAACTACACGCCGTATGAAGGTGACGAAGCATTCCTCGCCGGCGCGACGCCAGCCACCACCAAACTGTGGAACAGCGTGCTGGAAGGCATCAAAATTGAAAACCGTACCCATGCACCGGTTGATTTCGACACTGATTTAGCGTCTACCATCACCTCACACGATGCGGGCTATATTAACAAATCGCTGGAAACCATCGTTGGTCTGCAGACTGAAGCCCCGCTGAAACGCGCCATTATCCCGTTTGGCGGCATCAAAATGGTGGAAGGCTCCTGTAAAGTTTACGGCCGCGAGCTGGACCCGGCGCTGAAGAAAGTTTTCACCGATTACCGCAAAACCCACAACCAGGGCGTGTTTGACGTTTACACCCCGGATATCCTGCGCTGCCGTAAATCCGGCGTGCTGACCGGTCTGCCAGATGCGTATGGCCGCGGTCGTATTATCGGTGACTACCGTCGCGTCGCGCTGTACGGCATCGACTTCCTGATGAAAGACAAAGTGGCTCAGTTCAACTCACTGCAGAGTGACATGGAAAATGGCGTTGATCTCGAAGCCACCATTCGCCTGCGTGAAGAGATTTCTGAACAGCACCGCGCACTGGGCCAGATCAAAGAGATGGCAGCCAAATATGGCTTTGATATCTCTCTGCCAGCCACCACCGCGCAGGAAGCAGTACAGTGGACCTACTTCGGTTACCTCGCAGCAGTGAAATCACAAAACGGTGCCGCGATGTCGTTTGGTCGCGTGTCCACCTTCTTCGACGTTTACATCGAGCGCGATATCAAAGCCGGTAAACTGAGCGAAGAGCAGGCGCAGGAACTGATTGACCATCTGGTGATGAAACTGCGTATGGTGCGCTTCCTGCGTACGCCGGAATACGATGAACTGTTCTCTGGCGACCCAATCTGGGCCACTGAATCACTGGCTGGTATGGGCGTTGACGGTCGTACTCTGGTGACGAAAAGCACCTTCCGCTTCCTGAACACGCTGTACACCATGGGTCCATCACCGGAACCAAACATGACCATCCTGTGGTCTGAGAAACTGCCGGTTAACTTCAAAAAATATGCGGCAAAAGTCTCCATCGACACCTCATCGCTGCAGTATGAAAACGATGACCTGATGCGTCCGGACTTTGACAATGATGACTACGCCATCGCCTGCTGCGTGAGCCCGATGATTGTCGGTAAACAAATGCAGTTCTTCGGCGCACGTGCCAACCTGGCTAAAACACTGCTGTACGCAATCAACGGCGGTGTGGATGAGAAGCTGAAAATGCAGGTCGGCCCGAAAGAAGCGCCAATCACTGACGATGTGCTGGATTATGACACCGTGATGGCGCGCCTAGACCACTTCATGGACTGGCTGGCAAAACAGTACGTCACGTCACTCAACATCATCCACTACATGCATGATAAGTACAGTTATGAAGCCGCGCTGATGGCGCTGCACGATCGTGACGTTTATCGTACCATGGCGTGTGGTATCGCAGGCCTGTCTGTCGCCGCGGACTCACTTTCAGCGATTAAATATGCCAAAGTGAAACCCGTACGTGACGCCGATGGTCTGGCAGTGGACTTCGAAATTGAAGGTGAATATCCGCAGTTCGGTAACAACGACCCGCGCGTGGATGATCTGGCCTGTGACCTGGTTGAACGTTTCATGAAGAAAATTCAGAAACTGCAGACCTACCGTAATGCGGTGCCAACGCAGTCGGTACTGACCATCACCTCCAACGTGGTATACGGTAAGAAAACCGGTAACACCCCGGATGGTCGCCGCTCCGGTGCGCCATTTGGACCAGGTGCCAACCCAATGCATGGCCGTGACCAGAAAGGTGCTGTCGCTTCACTGACTTCCGTGGCCAAACTGCCATTTGCCTACGCCAAAGACGGTATCTCTTATACCTTCTCTATCGTACCGAATGCGCTGGGCAAAGATGATAACGTGCGTAAAACCAACCTTGCTGGCCTGATGGATGGTTACTTCCATCACGAAGCCAGTATCGAGGGCGGCCAGCACCTGAACGTTAACGTCATGAACCGTGAAATGCTGCTGGATGCCATGGAGCACCCTGAGAAATATCCACAGCTGACCATCCGCGTTTCCGGTTATGCCGTACGTTTCAACTCGCTGACGAAAGAGCAGCAGCAGGATGTGATTACCCGTACCTTTACTCAGTCGCTGTAATCCTCCTCACTGTAATCGAAAGGCTCCTGCGGGAGCCTTTTCTCCACAAGCCAGTTTCGCCAGTCTGCTTTTGCAGGCAGTCTGGCAAAACCGACTTACATCCTCAGAGCACAACACAGATTGTGCCGCCTGCGCGCCAGGCTGAACCGGAGAATACATCGCAATGTCAACCATCGGTCGTATCCACTCGTTTGAATCCTGCGGCACCGTTGACGGTCCCGGCATCCGTTTTATCACCTTCTTCCAGGGCTGCCTGATGCGCTGCCTGTACTGCCACAACCGCGATACCTGGGACACTCACGGCGGTAAGGAAATCACCGTCGATGAGCTGATGAGGGATGTGCTGTCGTATCGCCACTTTATGAATGCGTCTGGTGGCGGCGTGACGGCATCCGGCGGTGAAGCCATTCTGCAGGCTGAATTTGTGCGCGACTGGTTTCGCGCCTGCCAGGCCGAGGGCATCCATACCTGCCTCGACACCAACGGCTTTGTGCGCCGTTACGATCCGGTGATCGATGAACTGCTTGATGCAACTGACCTGGTGATGCTCGACCTCAAGCAGATCAACGATGATATCCATGAGATTCTGGTCGGCGTGTCAAACCACCGCACGCTGGATTTCGCCCGCTATCTGCAAAAGCGCGGTAAAAGGACCTGGATTCGCTATGTGGTGGTGCCGGGTTATTCGGACGATGACGATTCGGTACATCGCCTCGGTGAATTTACTAAAGACATGACTAACATTGAGAAGATCGAGCTGCTGCCTTATCACGAACTCGGCAAGCACAAATGGATTGCAATGGGTGAAGAGTACAAGCTGGAAGGCGTGAAGCCGCCAACGAAAGAGACGATGGAGCGGGTGAAAAATATTCTTGCCGGTTACGGCCATAACGTCATGTATTAAGACTGTTGGAGTGTAGCTAAAGCCTCGCCGGCAAGACACAGAGGCGTTACCGCCGGGACATTTGCGACAGGTTGCGAATGTCCCGTTTAAGCACCGCCATCAGGCATGCGCCACCGGTGTTGCGTGCTGATCGGCTTTACGCAGCAGCATCACCAGATAGACCAGCGCCACCACCGCAATCATCACAAACAGCAGGCGATCGGAATAGTTCTGCATCAGCATCGCGGTCATCCCCGGCCCGACCAGACTGCCAACGGTATAACTGAACAGCAGCGCCTGATTCATCGCCACCAGTTCATGATGCGCCACCGTTTCACACGCCCAGGACATCGCTACCGGATAAAGCGTAAAGCCAGCCAGCCCCAGCACAAACAGTGCCGGTGCCATTGCCGTTCCGCTCAGCATAGCAATCGCACCCAGTATCACCACGAACACCTGCACGCGCAGCACCATCAGGCGACCAAAGCGGTCGGCAAGACGTCCTACCGGCCACTGACCGACAATCCCGGCACTGACCAGCAGCGCCATCCAGTAACCCACGGTGGCATCGCTCATGCCCTGATGCGAAAGATAAAGCGGCATCAGGCCGTAAAGCGAACCGAGAACGATACCTGAGATAATGCAGCCGTTGATACCTAACCGCGAACTGCGGCGGCGCAGCATGCTCCAGATACGCCCGGTTGAAGCTTCTTCAGTAGCCGCACCGGCGTTGACCTGCACAAACACCACGGGCAGCACGGCACAGACGATCAGCGCGCTCACCCAGGGAATGACGTGCAGCAGTTCTGTCGAGACACGGCTCACCAGCAGCTGACCGGCAACGGTGCCAAGATAGTAGATGATCATGTAAGCGGCCAGCAGCTGACCGCGATTGCGCACGGTACCGCTGCACAATAGTGCACTCTCAACCACCACCCAAATCAGTGCACAGCCTACGCCCGCGGTGAAGCGCAGCAGCGTCCAGCTGTAAAAGCCGTCCAGCAGCACCATGCCCATGGTTGCCAGCGCAAACAGTACGCTGGCAAGGTAAAAGCAGCGATTAAAGCCATAGCGATTAATCAACCAGCCCGCCAGCAAGGTGCCCAGTAAGTTGCCGGTGTAATAAGCAGAGCTCGCCATGCCCACCTGCCAGGTCGGCAGTTGATCGTGAGTGAGCCACAGCGGCACCAGCGTATTAAGCACAGCAATAGACACCGTCATTAGCATTAAGCCGCAAAGCAGCAGCAGGACGGGGCGCGACCAGGTTGACATAGGGAATAAAACCAAAAGAAATGAACAGATTTGCGCGCAGTTTGCCATTGACGATGGCAAAGTCAATGTGCAAAAAAACAGCGCCGCACATTTTGCTGCTGAACAATTTATTATTTTTATCTTCAGCGGGTTACAGGGCTTGAGAAAGGTCTTATATCTGAATCTATCTACATGAATTTATACATTTTTGATGGTTTGACGCGCAGCCATTACGATAACGTTTATTTCTGATTAATTCCGGTTAAAAAATAATGGCTGATGCGCTTAAGAAATAAAAAACCCGGCCTGAGCCGGGTTTGTGCATGAGTGCAAATTAGCCGATATATTCCAGCCCGCCCATATACGGGCGCAGCACGTCCGGCACCGCAATGCGACCATCCGCCTGCTGATAGTTTTCCAGCACGGCTACCAGCGTACGACCCACCGCCAGGCCTGAACCATTCAGCGTGTGCACCAGACGCGGTTTTTTGTCCGTTTTGCTGCGGCAGCGAGCCTGCATGCGGCGCGCCTGGAAATCCCACATATTCGAGCAGGAGGAGATTTCACGGTAGGTGTCCTGTGCCGGCAGCCAGACTTCCAGGTCATAGGTTTTGGCTGAGCCGAAGCCCATGTCACCGGTGCACAGCAGCACTTTACGGTACGGCAGGTGCAGCAACTGCAGGACTTTCTCCGCATGGCCGACCAGCTCTTCCAGCGCGTCCATGGAGGTTTCCGGTGCGACGATCTGCACCATCTCCACTTTGTCGAACTGGTGCATACGGATCAAACCGCGCGTATCGCGTCCGTAAGAACCGGCTTCGGAACGGAAGCAAGGTGTGTGGGCTGTAAGTTTGATCGGCAGAGATTCCTCTTCAACGATCTCATCGCGCACCAGGTTAGTCAGCGGCACTTCGGCGGTCGGGATGAGCGCATAGTTACTGCTGCCTGCTTCTTCGCCCAGCGGTTTGGTATGGAACAGATCCTCACCAAATTTTGGTAACTGACCGGTACCGTACAGCGTCTCGTGGTTCGCCAGATACGGCACGTAGGTTTCCAGATAACCGTGCTGCTGGCTGTGCAGATCGATCATGAACTGGCTCAGCGCGCGATGCAGACGGGCAATCTGGCCCTGCATCACGATAAAGCGCGAACCGGTCAGTTTCACCGCCGAGGCGAAATCCAGCCCTTTGACCGCTTCACCCAGCTCAACATGGTCTTTCACCGGGAAATCGAACTGGCGCGGCTGGCCCCAGCGGCTCACTTCCTGGTTTTCGCTGTCATCTTTACCCAGCGGCACTTCGTCGGCCGGCAGGTTCGGCAGCGCAAGCGCAAAGTCACGAATTTCGTTCTGCAGGGTATCCAGCTCTGCTTTCGCCGCATCCAGGCGTTCGCCCAGCGCGTTCACTTCCTGACGCAGCGGCTCGATATCTTCCCCACGTGCTTTGGCCTGACCGATGGATTTGGAGCGGGAGTTACGCTCAGCCTGCAGGTTTTCAGTTTCTACCTGCAAAACCTTACGACGCTCTTCGAGGGAGCGCAGCGTATCCACATCCAGTTTAAATCCCCGGCGTGCCAGTTTTTCTGCGACTGCGTCTGGCTCATTACGCAGCAGATTGGGATCGAGCATGCTTATCCTGTGTAATAAAAGGTTGATTGAACGAATGGAGGGATGCATTCCACTGGAATGCATTGAAATCCTTGCTCACCTTACCGTAACGCGTTTATCAGCGGTAGCGTTTTATCGGGCTATTTTGATCCTGTTCAGCAAGCCAGGCGAGTTTTTCACCGATCTTGCTTTCAAGGCCACGATTGGTGGGTTGATAGTAGCGCGTCTGCGCCATTTCCGGCGGGAAAAACACCTCGCCGGCCGCATAGGCATTGGGTTCGTCATGCGCGTAACGGTACTCTTTGCCGAGGCCCATCTCTTTCATCAGCTTCGTCGGTGCATTGCGCAGATGTTCCGGCACATCGTAATCCGGGAACTCACGCGCATCACGCATCGCCGCTTTGAAGGCGGTATAAACAGCATTGCTTTTTGGCGCGCAGGCCAGATAAACAATTGCCTGGGCAATTGCACGTTCCCCTTCCGCAGGCCCGACGCGGGTAAAACAATCCCATGCGGCAATTGCTACCTGCATGGCGCGCGGATCGGCATTACCGACATCTTCCGAAGCAATCGCCAGCAGCCGCCGCGCCACGTACAGCGGATCGCCACCGGCAGTGATGATGCGCGCGTACCAGTAAAGCGCCGCATCCGGGGCTGAACCACGAACCGATTTGTGCAGTGCCGAGATGAGATCGTAAAAGCGGTCGCCTTTGTTATCGAAACGCGCCGCGCGTTCACCCGACACTTCATTCAGCAGCTGTGGCGTTAGCTCCCGCTGTCCCTGCGCATTTAGCTCAGCCATATCGGCCATCATTTCCAGCGTATTCAGTGCGCGTCGTGCATCACCATTGACCAGTTCAGCGATCATGCGCCGGGTATTGTCCGGTAACAGAATATCGCTGTCGCCGTAGCCGCGCGTTTTATCCTGCATCGCCTGATCCAGCACCTGTTCAATATCTGCGCTGGTCAGCGATTTAAGCAGATAAACGCGGGCGCGCGACAGCAGTGCCGAGTTCAGTTCAAAGGAGGGATTTTCCGTGGTTGCGCCAATGAAGGTGATGGTGCCGTCTTCAATGTGTGGCAGAAACGCATCCTGCTGGCTCTTGTTGAAGCGATGCACCTCATCAACAAACAGAATAGTGCGACGCCCCACCTGGCGGTTCTGCCGCGCGCGCTCAATGGCCTCGCGGATCTCTTTAACGCCGGAAGTCACCGCTGAAATGCGTTCGACATCGGCTTTGCCGTAATGCGCGATGATCTCCGCCAGCGTGGTTTTACCGGTACCCGGCGGTCCCCATAAGATCATGGAGTGCAGCTGACCCGCCTCAATAGCGCGCGGCAACGGCTTACCGGCCGCGAGCAGATGCTGCTGACCAATATATTGCTGCAGCGTCGCTGGCCGCATACGCGCAGCCAGCGGTCTGAACTCATTTGACGGTGCAAAATCCAGCGACAGGTTACTCACCCTCACCTCACTGACGTTGATCGTCCACCGTTACCCCTTTTGGCGGCGTAAAGGTGAATTTATCCGGGCTGATAGCGCCA
Source organism: Pantoea sp. Morm (assembly GCF_016643525.1). NCBI lineage: Bacteria > Pseudomonadati > Pseudomonadota > Gammaproteobacteria > Enterobacterales > Erwiniaceae > Pantoea > Pantoea sp. Morm. The sequence goes on from NZ_VOQX01000002.1 coordinate 40,213, forward strand.
TTTTTCTGGCTCTTCAGCTGATAGCTGCTGCGCTGTCCATCCTGCTCAATCGCGCTGAACTGATTGATGGTGCCTGCGGAAGTGACATTGATGGTGAACTGTTTCAGGTTGCCATCGCTGCTTTTAGGCGTCAGCTCAAAATTATCCCCCTGCTGCTTAATGTTGTACTGCTGCCAGTCAGAGGGCTGGTTACGCGCAATCAGCATAAACGGCGTGTTGCTGGTGGCATTCTGCAGCAGGCTAACGCTCGCCTGTTCCACAAAAGGATTATAGAACCACAGATTTTTACCGTCGGAGATAATCACGCTTTCGTCCGGTGCAGTCATGTGCCAGTTAAACAGGCTCGGACGTTTTACCCACAGTTCGCCTTCGCCGTCCTGCACATTTGCGCCGCTACCGTCAGTCACCTTCTGACTGAAGCTGGCATGGAAGCTGTTCACTTTATTAAGGCGCTGCTGCAGATCGCTGGAAGCATCCGCCAGGGCAGAAGAAGCAACAAAACCGGCCAGCAGGCCACAGGCAATAACGCGAAATTTCATCTGATACGATTCCTTATTCATGGTTTCCTGACACTTACTGCATTAACCGTAGTCGCCGCTCCGTCAGTACGACAGGAGAAAAAGCCGAAAGCTCCCAATGATATGGGGATCGGACCACAGATAAACAACGGGCCAGTTTACACTGGCCCGGCATAACACTGCGGAGAAAAGTCTTACATTTCGTGAGGTGGCGGTGACAGCACTTCACGGTTACCGTTGTGGCCTGGCTCCGAGACAATGCCCTGCGCCTCCATCTGTTCGATAATCCGCGCCGCGCGGTTGTAGCCAATACGGAACTGGCGCTGCACGCCGGAGATCGACGCGCGGCGTTTCTCCACCACGAACGCCACCGCCTGGTCAAACAGCGGATCCAGCTCTTCATCGCCGTCCAGGCCGCCACCACCGCTTTCACTCTCTTCACCGGCGGTAATGCTGTCGATGTACTGCGGTCGCCCACGCGCTTTCCAGTCCTGCACCACCGCATGCACTTCCTGGTCACGCACAAAGGCGCCGTGAACACGTACCGGCATGGAGGAGTTAGGTGGCATGTAGAGCATGTCACCCATACCCAGCAGGGATTCCGCACCGCCCTGATCGAGAATGGTACGCGAGTCAATTTTACTGGACACGGTAAAGGCGATGCGCGTCGGAATGTTGGCCTTAATCAGGCCGGTAATCACATCCACCGACGGACGCTGGGTAGCCAGCACCAGGTGAATACCTGCCGCACGGGCTTTCTGGGCCAGGCGCGCGATCAGCTCTTCGACCTTCTTGCCCACCGCCATCATCAGGTCAGCGAACTCATCAACCAGCACCACAATGTACGGCAGTTTTTCCAGCACCGGCGGCGTGGTGTCCATGCTGTCGCCCGGTTTCCAGAACGGGTCCGGAATTGGCCGGCCCATTGCGGCCGCCTGCTCGATCTTCTCGTTATAGCCGGCCAGATTACGTACGCCCAGCGCAGACATCAGCTTATAGCGGCGCTCCATTTCGACCACACTCCAGCGCAGCGCGTTGGCCGCGTCTTTCATGTCGGTGACCACTTCCGTCAGCAGATGGGGAATGCCCTCATACACTGACAGCTCGAGCATTTTCGGGTCGATCATGATAAAGCGCACTTCTTCCGGCGTGGCTTTATACAGCATGCTGATGATCATGGTGTTGACGCCAACCGACTTACCGGAACCGGTGGTACCGGCCACCAGCAGGTGAGGCATCTTCGCCAGATCGGCCACCACGGGCTGACCAGAGATATCTTTACCCAGCACCACCGACAGTGGCGAAGGGTTGTCGCGGAACTTATCGCAGTCCAGCACCTCACGCAGATAGACGGTCTGACGATGTTTATTGGGGAGTTCGAGGCCGACATAAGGCTTGCCCGGAATCACCTCAACCACACGCACCGCAACGGCAGAGAGCGAACGTGCCAGGTCGCGCGACAGATTAGAAATACGTGCCGCCTTGACGCCCGGCGCCAGATCCAGTTCAAAGCGGGTGATTACCGGCCCTGGAGAGATGCCCACCACTTCGGCTTTCACGCGGTAATCCGCCAGACGCGCTTCAACCAGACGCGCGGTCTGTTCCAGTGCGAACATATCCACCGGTTCCTCTTCCGCTGGCGGCGACGTCAGCAGATCCAGCGTCGGCAGCGGCGTGGAAGGTTTCTCCAGTGGCTGTTCGTGACGTACCAGGAAGGGGTGGAACAGACTGTCCTGCGCAGGGGCGACAGGCTTCGGCGTTTCAGCCGGCGCGGCGTAAACCTCGTCGTCTGGCGTTGACCACGGGCTGGTTTCCTCGCTCAGCGATGCGGGTACCGCCGACTCAGGTGCCGCTGGCTGCTGCCACTGGGCCGGGGCGTCCGGCTCTGGCGTGGCGGCAATGGTAAACAACGGTTCGCTCGGCGTGTCATCAACCAGATCTTTCATCGGAGAGAAATCAAACGCGGCTGAGGTATCCAGATTAAATACTGGTGCGCTCTCCTGCTCAGGCTGGCTGTAACGCTGTTGCTGCTGCTGAGCAAACTGCTGCGCCAGCTGGGCCTGCTGCAGCGCCTCTTCATCTTCTTCCTCTGCCGGCTGCTGCTGCCAGCTGTCGCCGTACCGCTGCTGCTGCTGCGAATGGAACGCTTCGCGCAACTGGGCTTCCTGCAGCGCAGCATTATCATCATCGTGCGGCTGGGGCACTTGCCAGCTGGCGCTGATTTCCGGCTGCTGCTGGTCGGCCTCTTCACGTGCCTTCTCTTCTGCCATGCGTTGCGATGGCAGTTTGATACCGTATGAGGCCAGCTCACGCCGGGTTGGCAGCTTAACCTTGTTAGGACGCGGCAGTTCCGGGCCGATGCCCTGTTTCACCTGCGGGTTGTAATCGCGCTCCGGCACCACATCAAAGGCTGGCGTGTAAGCCGCAGAGCGGGCAGCAGCGGCGGCCGTCGCTGAACCGAGTGCGGCAGCGGCTGCCGTATTCAGCGGTGTGGCGGCCTGATCGGCACTCTGCCAGTTACCCATGCGCGGGCCATCGTCTTCTTCAGCGAGCGAGAAGGCGTCGGCGGCCGGTGACGCAGGCACTTCGAAGCGATATAACGGAGGAGCCGCTGGCGCGGACTCTGCTGGCGAAATAGCTGGCGTCGCAGGCGCACTGGCAACGGATGCCGATGCCGGCGCAGCTGCAGCCAGCTGTGACGGCGCAGGTTGTGGAGCTACGTTTACCGCCGGTGCGGAGGGCTCAGGTGCCGCGACGGACGGCACCTGACGTGCGGCGTCGCTAGTGGCGGCCAGCGCAGCCGCGGTAGCCGCACTGGCTTTCGCCAGCAGGGGATCGTCGCTGGCGACTTCAGCCACAGGTTCCGCTACCTGTCGGGGCTTAGCCAGCAGTACGTCATCTTCGTCGTCCTGAGCCGGCGCAGCGCGCAGTGGCGGAACCGCGTCGTCGGGGTGCGCCTCGTCGTAGTCGTCTTCTTCCTGCCAGGGTTCATCATGGCGCGAGCGGTTGCTGGCAAAGGTCAGCACGCCCATCACCACGCTGCCGATCTTCTCGGCAATCGCCAGCCAGGACCAGCCGGTATAAAGCGTGATACCCGCCGCCCAGACGCACAGCAGCGTCAGCGTGCCACCGGCACCGCTGAACCACGGCGCCATCGCATTGCTCACCAGGCTGCCAATCACGCCGCCTGAGGCAAAATACCAGATATCGTCCACGTTCAGCGCAGCCAGTCCGCAGGTGGTCACCACCAGCGCCAGCACGCCAATCAGCCGCAGGCCCACCGCAAAATAGTCGATGTAATCCTGGCGATCGCGCTGACGGAAAGTGATCCAGCACAGACCAATAATCACTGGCGGAATGGCGTAGGCCATCACACCAAAAATAAACAGCAGGGTATCGGCCAGCCATGCGCCCACGCTGCCGCCCAGATTGTGGATCGGCTCGTGCCAGGCGGTTTGTGACCAGCTGGGATCGGAGGGATTAAAGCTAACCAGCGACACCATCAGATAGATGGCAAACAAGGCCACCAGGATGAGCAACGCTTCCAGCAGCCGACGTCCGCTGCTCAGTGGTTGTAATGAAACGTCTTTGTCTTCTGTATATTCCTGGCTCAAGAGAACTCTCCAGGTGCCTGTAAATTAAGAAGGCAACAGCGCCAGGCTTGCCTGACGCTGGTCCTGTATGAATTCACAGGAGTGTACCGAAATCCTGCAAGCTTTGCACCTGCCCTGCGTTACCGGGTCTTAATCACCAGACGATTGCTCTGTTTGACCTCTTCCATCACCACGTAGGTACGGGTGTCGTTGACGCCCGGCAGGCGCAGCAAGGTCTCACCCAGCAGTTTACGGTAGGCGGACATATCCGGCACGCGGGTTTTCAACAGGTAGTCAAAGTCACCGGAAACGAGGTGACATTCTTGAGTTTCCTCAAGTTTTTGTACAGCGGCGTTAAATTGTTCAAACACATCTGGCGCGCCGCGATTCAGAGTAATCTCAACGAATACCAGCAGTGAAGCATCGAGATAGTGCGGGTTCAGCTGCGCGGTGTAGCCCAGAATGAAACCCTGACGTTCCAGGCGACGTACGCGTTCAAGACAAGGTGTTGGCGAGAGGCCGACACGTTTTGAAAGCTCAACGTTGGAAATACGACCGTCTTTCTGCAGTTCATTCAGAATATTTCTGTCGATCCGATCCAGATCTTTTCCGGGGCGTTTCTTGTTGTCTACCATTATTATTGTCTCTCTTAATTCCTTCCCTTTACCTGCCAAACCCTGAAAACGTTCAATGTTCAGGGCCTTACTGAAGTGAAGTCTTTAAGCCTGTGCAGTAACGCGACCATCCGTATGACGCATGCTGTCTGTCCACATCATGCGTCATTACCAATGTCAGGCTGAGTTTATTTGGCGAAATTGCGCAAAACAGAGCTGAAATTCTGTTTCGAACCGCTAAATTTTCTCTGCTTCTGACAATGTTTTCGCAAAAGCGCAGGCGATTGTCAAAGTAAAACATCCAAATTCAGTACAAGATGCCAGACAGCGTACTGGGTTGCTGTTTTTAAATGAGAATTTTTATACAGCTGCACCACAAATTGCCGAGCAATGCCCCCTTTTGGCGCAGCGCGCGTGCAGAATTGCCATTCATCGTCTACGCCGCTTGCAGTGATTGTTAACAAAATTGCTGAAACCTTTTTTTGCGACCGTAATTTCCCTACAATCGAAAACTATGTTGTCAGACACACACTGAGGAACGCATGAGTACGGCCAAACACAGTAAGCTGCTCATTCTGGGCTCCGGCCCTGCCGGTTACACCGCAGCGGTTTATGCCGCCCGCGCTAACCTGAACCCGGTATTGATTACCGGACTGGAAAAAGGCGGCCAGCTCACCACCACGACTGAAGTCGAAAACTGGCCGGGCGACCCGCACGATCTGACCGGCCCTGCGCTGATGGAACGCATGCAGGAGCATGCTGAGAAGTTCAACACCGAAATCATCTTTGATCATATTCACACGGTTGATTTGCAGAACCGTCCGTTCCGCCTGACCGGCGACAGCGGCGAATACACGGCGGATGCGCTGATCATCGCGACCGGTGCTTCAGCGCGCTATCTTGGCCTGCCGTCAGAAGAGGCATTCAAAGGCAAAGGGGTTTCCGCCTGCGCCACCTGTGATGGTTTCTTCTATCGCAACCAAAAAGTCGCGGTTATTGGCGGCGGTAACACGGCCGTTGAAGAGGCGCTCTATCTGGCGAACATCGCTTCCGAAGTGCACCTGATTCACCGTCGTGACAGCTTTCGCGCTGAGAAAATCCTGATTGACCGCCTGATGGAGAAAGTGCGTAACGGCAACATCGTGCTGCACACTGACCGCGCGCTGGACGAGGTGGTAGGCGATCAGATGGGCGTTACCGGGTTGAAACTCTCGTCAACCAAAGGTGAAGCCCCGATCTCGCTGGAAGTGGCGGGCCTGTTTGTCGCCATCGGTCATAGTCCGAACACGGCGATTTTCGATGGCCAGTTGGATCTGGAAAACGGCTATATCAAAGTGCAGTCCGGCCTGCAGGGCAACGCCACGCAGACCAGCGTGCCGGGCGTGTTCGCTGCCGGTGACGTGATGGACCACATCTATCGTCAGGCCATTACCTCTGCCGGTACCGGCTGTATGGCCGCGCTGGATGCGGAACGTTATCTGGATGGTCTGGTTAAAAACGATAAGTAAGTTGTTAATTATCTGATCATAATTGCACTGAGGCGGCCACTTTTGGTCGCCTTTTTTATCGCCTGCGTGCTACAGTTCTGCCACCCGTCTGTCCGGCATTTAGCGTCGGATTTTGCCTCTCGTCACGGTGATCAAACGGCTTCGCATGAACAAATCACGGCAACACGAACTGCTGCGCTGGTTACGCCAGCAACGTCATCATGGCGCACGCAGCCTGCGACTGGCTTCGCTGGCAGGTTTTGCTGCGGCGTTAATTCTCATCGCCCAGGCCTGGCTACTGGCTTCCCTGCTGCAAAAACTGCTGGTGGAACAGCAACCCCGCGCTGAACTGGTGAGTGATTTCCTGTTACTACTGCTGTGCTTCGCACTGCGCGCCGCGCTGCACTATGGTCGTGAGATGGCCGGCTTCAGGGCCGGCGTGGCGATTCGCCGTGCACTGCGGCAACAGGTGCTGGACCGGCTGAACGCGCTCGGTCCGGCCTGGATTCAGGGCAAACCGGCCGGGAGCTGGGCAACGCTGCTGCTGGAACAGATTGAAGAGATGCAGGAGTATTACGCGCGCTATCTGCCGCAGATGTCGCTGGCGGTGTTTGTGCCCTGCGCCATCCTGATCGCCATTTTTCCGATTAACTGGGCCGCCGGACTGATTCTGCTGGCGACCGCACCGCTGATTCCGCTGTTTATGGCGCTGGTCGGCATGGGTGCGGCCGATGCCAATCGGCGTAATTTTCTTGCGCTGGCGCGTCTGAGCGGCGATTTCTATGACCGGCTGCGCGGACGCGAAACGCTGCGCCTGTTTCACCGCGCGGACGCTGAGCAGCAGGCGATTGCCGCCACTACGCAGGATTTTCGTCAGCGCACTATGGAAGTGCTGCGCCTCGCCTTTCTCTCCTCTGCGGTGCTGGAGTTTTTCGCCTCGCTGGCGATTGCCGTGGTCGCGGTCTATTTCGGCTTCTCGTATCTGGGTGAACTCAATTTTGGCCACTACGGCACCGGCGTGACGCTGTTTGCCGGTTTCCTCGCGCTGATTCTTGCCCCCGAATTTTTCCAGCCGCTGCGCGATCTTGGCACCTTTTACCATGCCAAAGCGCAGGCGGTGGGCGGCGCAGACGCGCTGGATACCTTCCTGCGCGAAACGCCCCAGCGCACGCCGCAGGCGGCCACGCAAACGCTGGATGCGGACGCGCCACTCTCCCTCCGGGCGCAGGATCTGGTGATCATGACCGCCACCGGCGAGGCGCTGTCACAGCCGCTGAATTTCAGCCTTACTCCCGGTCAGCGCGTGGCGCTGGTCGGACAAAGCGGGGCCGGAAAAAGTGCGCTGATGAATGTCCTGCTCGGTTTTCTGCCCTATCAGGGTTCACTGTGCATTAACGGCCAGGAACTGCGCGACATCAGCCGCAGCAGCTGGCAGCAGCAGCTCGCCTGGGTAGGACAAAATCCGCAGCTGCCGGCGGCGACGCTGCGTGACAATCTCCAGCTCACTGACACGCCGGTGGACGAGGCCACGCTGACCGCCGTGCTGCAGCGCGCTGGCGTCAGCGAATTTTTGTCGCTTCTGCCGCAGGGGCTGGATACGCCAGTTGGCGATGGCGGCATCGGCCTGTCCGTTGGGCAGGCACAGCGCATCGCCGTTGCACGGGCGCTGCTGAAACCGGCCCGCCTGCTGCTGCTGGACGAACCGGGATCCGGGCTCGACAGCCAGAGCGAGCAGCACGTGATGGGCGCGCTACAGCAGGCCGCACTGCAGCAAACCACGTTAATGATTACCCATCAGCTGCACGCCCTCGACCAGTGGGATGAAGTGTGGGTGATGCAGGCCGGACAACTGGTGCAGCAGGGCCACTGGCAACAGCTGATCGCAGAAGCCGGCCCGCTGCGCGAGCTGGCGCAGCATCGTCAGAAGGAGATTGCCTGATGCGCACGTTACTGCCTTTCCTGCGCCTGTATCGCCGCCATCCGTGGCGTTTAGGTCTTGGCGTGGTGCTGGCGATTGTCACGCTGCTCGCCAGCATCGGCTTGCTGACGCTGTCCGGCTGGTTTCTTGCTGCCTCCTCGCTGGCTGGCGTCGCCGGCCTGTACAGCTTCAATTACATGCTGCCCGCAGCCGGTGTGCGTGGCGCGGCAATCACCCGCACCGCCGCGCGCTATTTTGAACGGCTGGTGAGCCACGACGCCACTTTCCGCGTGCTGCAACATCTGCGCGTCTTTACCTTTAGCCGGCTGATGGCGCTGGCACCGGCGCAGCTGGCGCGCTTTCGCAACGGTGAACTGCTGAACCGCTTTGTCAGCGATGTCGATACCCTCGACCATCTCTATTTACGCGTTATTTCTCCGCTGCTGGGTGCGGCGGTGGTGATTTTGGTGGTGACCTGTGGCCTGGCGCTACTCGATATGCGACTGGCGCTGCTGCTCGGGGCGATCATGTTGCTGACGCTGCTGCTGATGCCACCGCTATTCTGGCGGCTCGGCGCGCGCACAGGCGCGCAGATTGCCCGTTACCAGGCTCGCTGGCGCCTGCAACTGACGCACTGGCTCAGCGGACTGGCCGAGCTGCAGATTTACGGCGCGGCGGCGCTGTGGCGACAGCGGCTGGATCAGGAAGAACGGGCGTGGCAACAGGCGCAGCAGCAGCAGCACCGGCTGCAGGCGCTGGCGCAGAGCCTGCTTACGTTGATCGCCGGCAGTACCGTTACGCTGCTGCTGTGGCTGGCCGCCAGCGGCGTCGGCACCAATAGCACACCGGGTGCACTGATTGCCCTGTTTGTGTTTTGCGCGCTGGCCGCGTTTGAAGCGCTGGCACCGGTGGCCGGCGCATTTCTGCCACTGGCGCAGGTGACGCACGCGGCGCAGCGCGTGCAGGAGATCATCGATCAACCGCCAGCGATTCACTTCCCGACACAACCGATCGCGACGCAGCGCGGCCTCAGCCTGACGCTGGAACAGATCGATCTCAGCTATCCGCAGCGGCCAGAAGCGGTGCTGCACAATTTCTCTCTGACGTTAGCAGCCGGTGAACATCTGGCGCTGCTGGGCCCGACCGGCTGCGGAAAATCCAGCCTGCTGGCGCTGATCACGCGCGGCTGGGAAGCTCAGCGCGGCACGATTCGCCTGAACGGGATTGATCTGGCGGCGTGGGACGAAGCCAGCCTGCGTCAACGCATCAGCGTTGTCACGCAGCGCGTCCATCTGTTCAGCCAGACGCTGCGCGCTAACCTGCTGCTGGCAGCACCACAGGCCAGCGATGCACAGCTGATTGACGTATTGCAGCGGGTTGGGCTGGCGCATCTGACGCAGCACAGCGAAGGGCTAAATGCATGGATGGGTGAAGGCGGCCGGCCGCTGTCCGGCGGTGAACTGCGCCGGCTGGCGATCGCCCGTGCGCTGCTGAACGATGGCGATCTGTGGCTGCTGGATGAGCCGACCGAAGGTCTGGATGCTGCGACCGAGCAGCAGATTCTCACGTTGCTACAGCAGGTTAGCCAGGGAAAAACGCTGATCATGGTGACGCATCGCCTGAGTGGACTGGAAAAAATGGATCGCATCTGTGTGCTTGACGGTGGGCAGATTATCGAATCCGGCAGCCATGACGAATTAATCTCAAAAGCGGGACGCTACTGGCGTTTCCAGCAGCGCTTTGCGCTATAGTCTATGCGTTTAGCCTGAGGGTGACCGACGCCATGAGACTGGTACAACTTTCCCGGGATTCGCTCAATTTCCCGCCGCCGGAGATGGCGCTGCGTGAGCCAAACGGCCTGCTGGCCATGGGCGGCGATCTCTCCCCTGCCCGCCTGATGAATGCCTATCAGCGCGGTATTTTTCCGTGGTTTTCGCCCGGCGATCCGATTTTATGGTGGTCGCCAGATCCACGCGCGGTCCTGCTGCCGGAGTCGTTTCATCTCAGCCGCAGCATGGCGCGCTTCCATCGCCGTTCGCCCTATCGCGTCACCATGAATCACGCCTTTGCTCAGGTGGTTGAAGGTTGCGCCAGCGGGCGTCAGGAAGGCACCTGGATTACCTTTGAAGTGAAACGCGCCTGGCTGCGCCTGTATGAGCTGGGCCATGCGCACTCAATTGAGGTCTGGCAGGATCAACGCCTGGTTGGCGGCATGTATGGTCTGGCGCTCGGACAGATTTTTTGCGGCGAGTCGATGTTCAGCCGGGCGGAAAACGCCTCCAAAACCGCGCTGTGGGTTTTCTCACAGCACTTTATTGCGCATCAGGGACGGCTAATCGATTGTCAGGTGCTGAATCCGCATACCGCCTCGCTGGGCGCAGTTGAAATTCCGCGCGTCGATTATCTGCAATACGTGCAAACGCTGGCGTGGCAACCGGTGCAGACCGGCTGCTGGCAAACACAAACCCTTTTTTGACTGTCCCCGCAGATGTTTTGCACACAATTCCCGACAAAAGTGATACAATAAGCGAGTTTGGTATGTCGTCCGCGCTTCGCTGTGGCGAGCCGGAATTGCCAGGCTGGGAATCTCACCCTGTTCCCGAAGCTGTTTCAGTTGCGCACCCGATGCCGATTGCTGCAGATTCTTAGCCCGCTAATCCCCCGCAGACGTCAAAAACACCCGAATTTATCCGTAATGCACGCGCAGCGGCGCGACGCACGGCGAAGCGTTGGCAAAAACAACCAACGTTTCTTTACATAAATCATGGAATTCGGCATTATCTTGCCGGTTCAACAGTTTGGTAGTTCACCCAGAGGATTCGATGGCCAAAGAAGACAATATTGAAATGCAAGGTACCGTACTGGATACGTTACCTAACACCATGTTCCGCGTAGAGCTTGAAAACGGGCACGTGGTTACCGCTCATATCTCCGGTAAAATGCGTAAAAACTACATCCGCATCCTGACGGGCGACAAAGTGACTGTCGAGTTGACCCCGTACGACCTGAGCAAAGGCCGCATTGTCTTCCGTAGTCGCTAAGTTGTTGCACTCGCCTCGCGTTTGCTGATGTAAACTAAGCGCGAAAAAAAAGGCCGGATTTTAATCCGGCCTTTTTCTTATCTGCGCACCCGCTTAATGCACGGTGCCCTCAGTTTTGCGTTTTTCCGCACTCATGAAGTGGTAGGTGAGCTGGTTTTTCTCTTTATCCAGTCCAACCGACACCGATCCGCCATCCACCAGCGAGCCAAACAGCAGCTCGTTAGCCAGCGGTTTCTTCAGGTTTTCCTGCACGGTACGCGCCATCGGACGCGCGCCCATCGCTTTGTCGTAACCTTTTTCGGCCAGCCAGTCACGCGCATCATCGCTGACTTCCAGCGACACACCTTTCGCATCCAGCTGTGCCTGCAGCTCAACAATAAATTTATCCACCACCTGATGGATCACCTGAGTGTCGAGGTGACGGAACCAGATAATGTTGTCGAGACGGTTACGGAACTCCGGCGTAAAGATCTTTTTGATCTCTTCCATCGCGTCGGTGCTGTTGTCCTGCTGAATCAGGCCGATGGATTTACGCTCGGTCTCGCGCACCCCGGCGTTGGTGGTCATCACCAGCACCACATTGCGGAAGTCCGCTTTACGACCGTTGTTATCGGTCAGCATCCCGTTGTCCATCACCTGCAGCAGCAGGTTGAAGACATCCGGATGGGCTTTCTCGATCTCATCCAGCAGCACCACCGCGTGCGGATGCTTGATGACGGCATCGGTCAGCAGACCGCCCTGATCAAAGCCGACGTAGCCCGGAGGCGCACCAATCAAACGACTGACGGTGTGACGCTCCATATACTCGGACATATCAAAGCGCAGCAGTTCAATGCCCAGCGCCTTCGCCAGCTGCACGGTGACCTCGGTTTTACCGACCCCGGTCGGACCCGCAAACAGGAACGACCCGACTGGCTTACGCTCCTGCCCCAGACCCGCGCGGCTCATCTTGATGGCTTCAGTCAGCGCTTCAATCGCGTTGTCCTGACCAAACACCAGCATTTTCAGACGGTCACCGAGATTTTTCAGCGTATCGCGATCGGTGGCCGAAACGCTCTGCTCCGGAATACGCGCGATGCGCGCCACCACGGATTCGATGTCCGACACGTTGACGGTTTTCTTGCGCTTGCTGACCGGCACCAGACGCGCACGCGCGCCGGCTTCATCGATCACGTCAATCGCCTTGTCCGGCAGATGACGGTCATTGATGTATTTCACCGCCAGCTCAACCGCCGCACGTACCGCTTTGGCGGTGTAGCGCACATCGTGATGCGCTTCGTACTTCGGCTTCAGCCCGTTAAGAATTTGTACCGTCTCTTCAACCGATGGCTCAGTGATATCAATTTTCTGGAAACGGCGCGCCAGCGCACGATCCTTCTCAAAGATATTGCTGAACTCCTGATAGGTCGTGGAACCCATCACGCGGATTTTACCGCTGGAAAGCAGCGGCTTGATCAGGTTCGCCGCATCCACCTGGCCGCCCGATGCCGCACCGGCACCGATAATGGTGTGGATCTCGTCGATGAACAGAATGCTGTTGTTATCCTGTTCCAGCTGTTTCAGCAGCGCTTTAAAACGTTTTTCAAAATCACCGCGGTATTTGGTACCGGCCAGCAGCGAACCGATATCCAGCGAGTAGATGGTGCACTCTTTCATCACTTCCGGCACGTCGCCCTGCACAATGCGCCAGGCGAGCCCTTCCGCAATCGCAGTTTTACCGACGCCCGATTCGCCCACCAGCAGCGGGTTATTCTTACGACGACGGCACAGCACCTGAATGGCCCGTTCCAGCTCTTTATCGCGGCCGATCAGCGGGTCAATTCCGCCGACGCGAGCAAGCTGATTAAGATTGGTGGTGAAGTTTTCCATACGTTCCTCCCCGCCTGCTTGCTCTTCGTTAACCGGATTTTCCGCGCTGTTCTGCGGCTGGCCCGGTTCGTCTTTACGCGTACCATGGGAGATGAAGTTCACCACATCAAGGCGGCTCACTTCGTGTTTGCGCAGCAGGTAAGCCGCTTGCGACTCCTGCTCGCTGAAAATGGCGACCAGCACGTTCGCACCGGAAACTTCACTGCGACCGGATGACTGGACATGGAAAACCGCACGCTGCAGCACACGCTGGAAGCTGAGCGTCGGCTGAGTGTCGCGCTCCTCTTCGCTGGCAGGCAGCACTGGCGTAGTTTGTTCGATGAAGGCTTCGAGTTCCTGACGCAGAGCCGCAATATCCACCGTACAGGCTTCCAGTGCCTCTCTGGCCGACGGGTTGCTGAGCAGCGCCAGCAACAGATGTTCGACGGTCATAAACTCGTGACGGTGCTCGCGCGCTCTGGCGAAAGCCATGTTTAAACTGAGTTCCAGTTCTTGATTGAGCATTTGGCACCTCCCCCAATTATCGCTCTGACGGACTGAATCCTATATGGAGACAGCTTCAGGCTTTTTCCAGCGTACACAGCAACGGATGTTGATTTTCCCGCGCGTAATTGTTCACCTGGGCGACTTTGGTCTCCGCCACTTCTGCAGTGAATACACCACAGATTGCCTTTCCATGGTAGTGAACTTTCAGCATCAGTTGCGTTGCACGTTCAACATCATAAGAAAAGAACTTTTGCAGAACGTCAATAACAAATTCCATAGGTGTATAATCGTCATTATTCAGAATGACTTTATACATTGAAGGCGGCTTTAACCCTTCGCGTACTTTGTCTTCGGCCAGATGTTCAAAGTTAAGCCAGTCGTTTGTGTTTGCCATAATGTTCCGTTGAAATTCTGCGTTACGGTAGCGCACATTTCTGTGCTCTCACCTCAAGTTTAACACGCCTGTCAAGCCGCTTTTCCTGTGGCAAAAATCGGTCCTGAAAGCGCATGCGCGACCTGTATCACAAAATTTGCAATAGCGTTAACTGCCTCAAATTTTGATGAATTTCTCCCCGTGCGCCAGGGCCGTTTGCTTGACGATAAGGTCCGTTTCTCTACATTCTACTTACACAAGCTGATTGAGTTTTAAACAAACTCGACTCACAGCTTCAATGACCTCACCTACTTATCAAAATGTCTTGCGAGGGAAGTAAAAGCATGGAGACGGGTACTGTTAAATGGTTCAACAACGCCAAAGGCTTCGGCTTTATCTGTCCGATTGGCGGCGGCGACGATATCTTCGCACACTACTCCACGATTCAGATGGAGGGATACAGAACGCTGAAAGCGGGCCAGCACGTTCAGTTCGATGTCCATGAAGGGCCGAAAGGCAACCATGCCAGTCTGATTGTGCCCTGTGAAGCATCGTCACTCTCCTGACGGGCGCGCGTCTGCTCTCATTCTGACCACTCCCGAAAAAAAATGCCAGCCGCAGACGCTGGCATTTTTCTTTGGCGTCCCGCGGCAGTGTTACTCTGCCCGACCGCGCGCCAGCCACATCACGCGGCCAAACAGCTGATCGAGCAACGGCGGAATCGCCTGCGGCCCGCGTTCGGCCGCTGCCATCGCCACCGCAATCGCCAGTTCCGGCTTCGAGCTGTGATGAATGGCTTTGGTAATAATACGCCGCGCGTTCATCGGCACGTTTAACGGCAGGTGCGCCATCTGGTGATAGACATCACTAAAGCCCTGCTTATAAAGGAAGTGTTCGATGTCGGGCGCCGGGAACTGCGTGAGATGGTCGCTCTCCTGCTCATGCGGCTGTAGCTGGCTGCGCGCGGTGGCGGCATATTTTTTTCCGGCCTCGTCGCCGTCAGTCAGCACGTGCCAGGCAATGCCCATGCGGCGCGCATATTTCAGCAGCGGCTTAAGCCCGGACTGCGCAAACTCAATCACCTTCACGCCTTCCGCGGCAAAATGGTAGCCGCGCTGCCGCGCCAGCTCATTGATGATCCACACTTCGGTTTCACCCTCTACCAGCAACCAGCAGCGGGCAAACAGCGCCGACGGCCGGTTAACACGGATGTGAAAGCCGATACGACGCGCCTCTTCGGCACTTAATCCTTCCGGCCCGATACGCCACGCCGCCACGCGATCGGGCTCGCGCACCAGTCGGCAGATTTGCTCCAGCGCCACCTGTGACAGCAGCTCGCCGGAGTTAGTGGTGGCGATTTTTTGCAGCGGCATCAGCGCCAGCAGATTCCACGCTACCGACAGCATGATGGGATGCAGCCGCGTTTCCGGATCCTCCACCAGCAGCAAGGGGCGCGCGCCTGCGGGCAGCGCATCGCTGCCGTGCGCCTGCAGCAGGAGCGAGAACATGCGCAGCAGAATCACCTGGCGACTGCGCGATTCGGTACCGGCGATCAGCTGATTGAGCTGATCGAGCGAACGCCAGCCCTGACTGCCGTCACGCAGCTCCGGCGCAACCCGCGCGGCGCCCGTGTCCGGTTGCTGGACCAGAAAATAGTGCGCCATCAGCTGCTGCATGGTATGCAATCCCTGGCGCAACAGCTCGTCGCTCAGGGTTTGCGGCCGCGCCACCAGATCGCGCGTCAGGCTATGCATCTCCTGCGCCAGCGCGCTCAGCGTATCAGCGCGCCGCTGCGTGTCATTGTCACTATGGCGCGACCGCCGGCCAAAGCGCGCATCACGCAGGCGCAGCACCGGATAGTACGCGCGCAACTGCGCCAGCGCGGCGTCGGTGCCCGCCAGCGGCAGCACCTCGCCACGCGCATCAATAAAGCACCAGCGGGTTTTGACTTCGCTGCCCTGGCGCGTCGCCAGCGTACTGAAGCGCAGGTAGCGCCCCGCGTCATCCTGCTGCCAGAACGGCGCAAACAGCGCTTCATGCTCATCGTCCTGCGCGCGAAAGCGAAACACCAGCTGCAACTTATGCCGCCGGGCTTCCACCTCACCGGGCGGAAAATGGAAGTCCTGTTCGGTGAACATATAGGGCTCAGCGGCCGGTGCCAGCAGCAGCGTTAGCGCATCCAGCAAACTGGATTTACCCCACGCGTTTTCCCCAATCAGCAGATTGGTGTCGGTCAGCGGCAGCGACAACCGGTTAATGCCGCGAAAGCCGTGTATATCGATATGTTCCAGAATCATCGCGCAGTCCCTCCGTGCTTTGCCAGAGCATGGTCCGCCGCGCTGCGTTGGTCAAGTCGGCAGCGGGAGAAAAGGTTTACACTTCAGGCGTTTTCCATTAGCGTGGCGTCTCGCAAAAAAGGACGTCATTTTTCATGTATACCGGACTGCTTATCATTCTGGTGCCGCTGATGGTGGGCTATTTGCTGCCGTGGCATCAGCCTGCGCTGTTGCAGCGCGTTAACCGCCTGTTGAGTTTGCTGATTTACGCCATTCTGTTTTTTATGGGTACCAGCCTCGCCTTTCTCGACAATCTCGGCACCAATTTGCTGATCGTGTTTAAAACCGCGCTGATTGCCGCGGGTGCCATTTTGAGCTGCTCGCTGCTGGCGCTGTGGCTGCTGGATCGCCGCTGGCCGTGGCGGCAGCAGCATCGCCAGCAGAATCTGCCGTCGCGCTGGCACATGGTGCTGGAGTCACTCAAGCTGTGTGTGGCGGTGCTGGCCGGTTTCCTGCTGGGATTAACCCAATGGGCGCCGCTGCGCCATGCCTCCACCCTGAGCGAAATTGCGCTGGTGGTGCTGCTATTCCTGGTTGGCGTGCAGCTGCGCGGCAGCGGCATGACGCTGCGCCAGATCACCCTGAACCGGCGTGGCATGACGGTAGCGCTGGTATCCCTGTGCGGCTCGCTGGGCGGCGGCGTGCTGGCGGCGTGGCTGCTCGGCGTTTCGCTGTCAACCGGACTGGCGCTGGCCAGCGGCTTCGGCTGGTATTCACTGTCCGGCATTCTGATGACCGAAGCGTACGGCCCGGTGATCGGCAGCGCCGCCTTCTTTAACGATCTACTGCGCGAGCTGGCTGCGGTGCTGCTGATTCCGGTGCTGGTCAACCGCTACCGCAGTATGGCACTCGGGCTGAGCGGTGCCACGTCGATGGATTTTACCCTGCCGATTCTGCAGCGTGCCGGCGGAATGGAGATTGTGCCTGCGGCCATCGTGCACGGTTTTATCATGAACCTGCTGGCACCGATCCTCATCGCCCTGTTTTCCGCCTGACGCGCAGCGCATTTTTTCACGCCCGCTGCGCTGCGGCTTCGTCTACGCTTTCTCTCTGACATGTTTTTTGCCATCCGACTGGATGGCCAACACCAGAAAGGAGCGAACGATGAAGCAAACAGTGGCGGCCCTGCTGGCCAAAACGCTGGAGAGCGCCGGCGTAAAACGCATTTGGGGCGTAACCGGTGACTCCCTCAACGGACTGAACGACAGCCTAAACCGCATGGGCACCATTGAATGGATGCCAACGCGCCATGAAGAAGTGGCCGCTTTTGCCGCCGGGGCGGAAGCACAAATCAGCGGTGAGCTGGCGGTGTGCGCCGGCTCCTGCGGCCCCGGCAACCTGCATCTGATCAACGGCCTGTTTGACTGCCATCGCAACCATGTTCCGGTGCTGGCAATTGCCGCGCACATTCCTTCCAGTGAAATCGGCAGCGGCTATTTTCAGGAAACCCATCCGCAGGAGTTATTCCGCGAGTGCAGCCATTACTGCGAGCTGGTCTCCAATCCGGAACAGCTGCCGCAGGTGCTCGGCATTGCGATGCGTAAAGCCATCCTCAATCGCGGCGTGTCGGTGATTGTGTTGCCGGGTGACGTGGCGCTGCAGGCGGCGCCGGAGAACGCGCGCAGCGAATGGTATCCGCCGCAGCTGCCGCAGGTGGTGCCGTCGGTCAGTGAACTGACGCGCCTCGCAGAGACGCTCAATGAAGCGAAAAATATCACCCTGATGTGCGGCAGCGGTTGCGCCGGTGCCCATGCGGAAGTGGTAAAGCTGGCCGAAACGCTGAAAGCACCGGTGGTGCACGCCATGCGCGGCAAAGAACACCTTGAGTACGACAATCCGTACGACGTCGGCATGACCGGGCTGATCGGCTTCTCATCCGGCTATCACGCCATGATGAACGCCGACACGCTGGTACTGCTCGGCACCCAGTTCCCTTATCGCCCGTTCTACCCGGCGGACGCGCGCATTATTCAGATTGATATCAATCCGGCCAGCCTCGGCGCGCACAGTCACGTTGACATGGCGCTGGTGGGCGACATCAAAGCCACGCTGCAGGCGCTGCAGCCGCAGCTCACCAGCCACAGCGACCGTCATCACCTCGATCGCGCACTGGAGCACTACGCGGATGCGCGCAAAGGGCTGGACGATCTGGCGACCGCCAACGATAAGCAGGCGATTCACCCGCAGTATCTGGCCCAGCAGATCAGCCACTATGCGGCTGATGACGCCATCTTTACCTGTGATGTCGGCACGCCAACGGTGTGGGCAGCGCGCTATCTGAAAATGAACGGCAAGCGCCGTCTGCTCGGCTCGTTTAACCACGGTTCGATGGCCAACGCCATGCCGCAGGCGCTTGGCGCACAGGCCATTGATAAACAGCGTCAGGTGGTTGCGCTGTGCGGCGATGGCGGCTTCAGCATGCTGATGGGCGATTTCATCTCGCTGGCGCAGCTTAAGCTGCCGGTGAAGCTGGTGATCTTCAATAACAGCGTGCTGGGCTTTGTGGCAATGGAGATGAAAGCCGGTGGCTATCTCACCGACGGCACCGATCTGGAGAACCCGGACTTCGCCGCCATCGCCACCGCCTGCGGCATCAAAGGGATCCGCGTGGAAAAAGCCTCGGAGCTCGATGGCGCGCTGCAACAGGCGTTCGCCCATGACGGTCCGGTGCTGGTGGACGTGATCACCGCCAAGGAAGAACTGTCGATGCCACCGCAAATCAAAGCCGAGCAGGCTAAAGGTTTCAGCCTGTATATGCTGCGCGCGATCCTGAATGGCCGCGGTGATGAAATCGTCGAGCTGGCGAAAACCAACTGGCTGCGGTAAAACGAAGAGACTTGCCGGATTAATCATCATGCGGGCGCTTAGCCCGCTTTTTTATGTCAGGAGAACAACGTGATCGATTTACGCAGTGATACCGTGACCCGCCCGAGTGCCGCGATGCTGGATGCGATGATGGCGGCCGAAACCGGCGATGATGTCTATCGCGATGATCCCACCGTCAATGCGCTGGAGGCTGAAGCGGCGCGCCTGAGCGGTAAAGCGGCTGCGCTGTTCTTCCCTACCGGCACCCAGGCCAATCTGGTGGCGCTGCTGTGCCACTGCCAGCGCGGCGATGAGTACATCGTCGGCCAGCAGGCGCACAACTACAAATATGAGGCTGGCGGTGCCGCGGTGCTCGGCAGCATCCAGCCGCAGCCGATCCTCGCGGCTGCCGACGGCACGCTGCCGCTGCACGACGTGGCGGCCGCCATCAAGCCGGACGACATGCATTTTGCCCGCACCCGCCTGCTGAGCCTGGAAAATACCCATCACGGCAAAGTACTGCCGCTAAGCTACCTTGAACAGGCGTGGCAATTTACCCGCGAGCGCCAGCTGGCGCTGCACATTGACGGCGCGCGCATCTTTAATGCCGTGGTGGCGCAGGGTGTGCAGCTGATCGATATCGCCCGCTACTGCGATAGCCTGACCATCTGCCTGTCGAAAGGACTGGGCACGCCGGTTGGCTCCCTGCTGTGTGGTGATGAAGCTTATATCGAGCAGGCGCGGCGCTGGCGCAAAATGACCGGCGGCGGCATGCGCCAGGCCGGCATTCTGGCGGCTGCCGGTCTCTACGCGCTGCAGCACAACGTGGCGCGTCTGCAGGAGGATCATGACAACGCCGCGTGGCTCGGTGCGCAGCTCAGCGCTATTGGTGTGGAAGTGGTGAGCCAGCACACTAACATGCTGTTCGTGAAAGTGCCGGCGGAGCAGGTCGCACCGCTACAGCGCTGGATGCAGGCGGGCGACGTGCTGCTCAGCGTAGGACCGCAGACCCGCATCGTTACCCATCTGGATGTCAGCCGCCAGCAATTACAGCAGCTGGTGGCGCGCTGGCAGGCCTTTCTGCAGCCGTAACGCCGCAACGCGCGGCTACGGTGCCGCGCCGTATTTCGCCAGCAGCGCACGGGCGATGGCCAGCGTCTCGGCATCGGCTTCGCCACGGTAATCACGCGGGCGGAAATGCATCTGGAACGCCGCAATCAGTTTGCGCTGCATCTGCGGCGTTTGCTCAGCGGCAACGTCATAACCATAGCGCTGCAGCGCAGTCAGCAGCGCTGCGCACTCCACCGGCGCATCCGGCGGCTGGTTAGCCAGATAGCGCTGTACCGTGGCGGCATCCGGCCACGCTCCCAGCCCCTGCCGGGCCAGCTGTTGCCACGGAAACAGCGGACCGGGATCCTGCTTGCGCTGCGGCGCGATATCACTGTGCCCGACAATATTTTCCGGACTGATGCCGTAACGCTGGCTGATATCGCGCACCAGCGCGGTCAGGGCCGTGATTTGCGCGGCGGTGAACGGCTGCCACTGCCGGCCGGTCAGCGTGCGGCGATAGCCGTCATTGACGATTTCGATGCCAATTGAGGTGTCATTAATGCGCGTTGCACCGCGCCAGAAGCTCGGTCCGGCATGCCACGCCAGCTGGTTTTCAGGCACCAGCTGCCAGATCACCCCGGCGCCGTTTTTCTGCGGCGGCTGCTGCGGAATCAGATAGTGCGCGCTGACGTTGCGGTCCGTCAGGGTCGCCAGCGACGAGGGGAAGTCCTCCGCCGTGTAGTGGATTACCACCACTTTGATGCGCGGTCGGGCCCCCTGCGCCGGGTGCGCGCTATCGACCCAATAGCCGTTGCGCGCTTCCAGCGTCGACTGGCAGGCGCTGAGCAGCAGCGCCATCGCCAGCAGTAACACCGCTCGCATTAGCGCACGATCACCGCAGTACCGGTAACGCTCACCATCAGCATGCTGCTGTCTTTGCCCACGGTTTCGTAGTCAATATCAATGCCAACCACCGCATTGGCGCCCAGCGCTTTTGCCTGTTCTTCCAGCTCTTCGAAGGCGATCTGCCGCGCTTTACGCAGCTCTTTCTCATAGGCACCGGAGCGGCCGCCGACGATATCGCGGATGCCGGCAAAGAAGTCGCGGAAAATGTTGGCACCGAGAATCGCTTCGCCGGTCACAACGCCGCAATATTCAGTGATGCTGTGCCCTTCCAGGGTTGGCGTAGTCGAAAATTTCATCGTTCTCTCCTGTGGTGATTCATGAGGCGATAGCTCGTACGGCGTAAAAGCACGGCTATACTCTATGCTAAAAATGGCGCTTTGCCAGTGAACAATAAGGAAATCGAGATGAGAAACAAAGCCTTTGCGCTGCTTGTTCCCGCTGCATTGCTGCTGAGTGCCTGTACCACCGTTGAGCCGGTGATCAAGGACAACGGGCCGCGTACCGCACCCTGCGTTGACGGCGGTCCGGACAGCGTGGCGCAGCAGTTCTACGATTTACGTGTCAGCCAGCCAACTCAGGGATTGCCGGACAGCACCACGCTGGCAAAATATCGCCCATACCTGAGCGACAAC
Organism: Pantoea sp. Morm; assembly: GCF_016643525.1. NCBI lineage: Bacteria > Pseudomonadati > Pseudomonadota > Gammaproteobacteria > Enterobacterales > Erwiniaceae > Pantoea > Pantoea sp. Morm. The sequence goes on from NZ_VOQX01000002.1 coordinate 61,841, forward strand.
CTGTATCAGAAACTGCTGCATGCCAGCAGCCAGAGCAACCTACCGGCAGCGTGGCGGCAGGGCGATCTGTTCTCCAGCCTGGCACAGGGACCCACCGCCGCTGACGTGGCCAGCGCCTCCAGCATTCCTAACCGCGACGCGCGTAACATCCCGCTGCGCGTGACGCTGAGCCGCGGTGATAAAAGCTGGCGCGATGAAGTGCTGATGATCCACGAAGGCACCTGCTGGGTGGTGGATGATGTGCGCTACGTCGGCGACTGGCCACACGCCGGTGGCGGCTCGCTCAGCCAGCTGCTGGAAGAGAAAAAATAGTCGCGCATTTTTTCCGCACTCAGCCGCAACCATTAGCGCGCCGCACCATTGCGGCGCCGCTAAGCTTCCGCGCAACAGCCGACGCTTACCCGTCAGCCCCTTTCCCCGCTGCCCTGCCCGATTTTGTGCTACGCTTTTGCTGTTTAATTGCTCTTTAATAAATTTTAACCCACCTCAATTGCATAACTATTCTGGTGACGTTAAGATTTGCGACACTAATTGCTATTCATTTTTTGCGCATGAGTATTCAACTAAACGCCATCAACTGTTTTTACGGCGCCCATCAGGCGCTGTTCGATATCAACCTGGCCTGCCCGCAGGGCGAAACGCTGGTGTTGCTCGGCCCGAGTGGCGCGGGTAAAAGTTCACTCCTGCGCGTGCTCAACCTGCTGGAGCTGCCGCGTTCCGGTAGCCTGCAGATTGCCGGCAACTACTTCGATTTCAGCCAGACGCCGTCCGACAACGCGATTCGCGAACTGCGCCAGAATGTCGGCATGGTGTTCCAGCAGTACAATCTGTGGCCGCACCTCAGCGTGATGCAGAACCTGATTGAAGCACCCTGTCGTGTGCTCGGACTCAGCAAAGATGCGGCACGCGCGCGCGCCGATAAACTACTGGAACGCCTGCGCCTGACGCCGTACGCCGATCGCTTTCCCCTGCACCTTTCCGGTGGCCAGCAGCAGCGCGTGGCAATTGCGCGCGCGCTGATGATGGAGCCGCAGGTGTTGCTGTTTGATGAACCGACCGCGGCGCTTGACCCGGAGATCACGGCGCAGATCGTCAGCATCATTCGTGAGCTGGCGCAGACGCAGATCACGCAGGTGATTGTCACCCACGAAGTTGAGGTGGCGCGCAAAACCGCCAGCCGCGTGGTATACATGGAGAACGGTCGCATCATTGAACAGGGCGATGCCAGCCACTTTACACAGCCGCAAACCGAGGCGTTTGCTCATTATCTTTCGCACTAAGTCAGGATGCTTCTAATGAAAAAAGTTGTACTTGCTGCACTGCTTGCCAGCCTGAGCCTGAGCGCTTCTGCCGCGCAAACCCTGCGTTTCGCGACCGAGGCGTCTTATCCGCCGTTTGAATTTGTCGACTCCGACAACAAAATCCAGGGCTTTGACGTCGATCTGGCCAATGCGCTGTGCAAAGAGATCGATGCGACCTGCACCTTTACCAACCAGGCCTTCGACAGCCTGATCCCCAGCCTGAAATTCCGCCGTTTTGACGCGGTGATGGCCGGCATGGATATCACGCCAGAGCGTGAAAAGCAGGTGCTGTTCACCAAACCTTACTACGACAACTCTGCGACCTTCATCGCGCAGAAAGGCAAGCTGGCGGACGTTGCGGCGCTGAAAGGCAAGCGTGTGGGCGTACAGAACGGCACCACGCACCAGAAATACCTCTCTGACAAGCACAGCGACATCACCATCGTGCCTTACGACAGCTACCAGAATGCGGTGCTCGACCTGAAGAATGGCCGTATTGATGCAGTGTTCGGGGATACCGCCGTGGTTAACGAGTGGCTGAAGCAGAACGCCAACCTCGCCGCGCTGGGTGAGAAAGTGACCGACAAAGCCTACTTCGGCACCGGCCTCGGCATCGCCGTGCGTCAGGGCAACAGCGAACTGCAGCAGAAGTTCAACGGCGCGCTGGATAAGATCAAAGCCGACGGCACCTACAAAACCATCTACAACAAATGGTTTCAGCAGTAATTTCTGATGAATGAAATGATTCCACTCACAAGCGCCGCCGGCATGACCGTCGGCCTTGCCGTTTGTGCCCTGATCGCCGGCCTCGCGCTGGCGATGATTTTTGCTGGCTGGGAATCGCTGCGCTGGAAACCGCTGGCGTGGATCGGTACCGGGCTGGTGACGCTGATTCGCGGCCTGCCGGAAATTCTGGTGGTGCTGTTTATCTATTTCGGTGCCTCGCAGCTGCTGCTGACGCTGTCGGACGGCTTCCAGCTCAATCTGGGCCTGTTCATCCTGCCGGTGCAGATGCAGATTGAGAACTTTGATGTCAGCCCGTTCCTGTGTGGCGTGATTGCGCTGGCGATGCTCTATTCGGCTTACGCCTCTCAGACGCTGCGCGGTGCGCTGAAAGCGGTGCCGTCCGGCCAGTGGGAATCAGGCCAGGCGCTGGGCATGAAAAAGTCAGCGATATTCTTCCGCCTGATTATGCCGCAGATGTGGCGCCATGCGCTGCCCGGACTCGGCAATCAGTGGCTGGTGCTGCTCAAGGATACGGCGCTGGTGTCGCTGATTAGCGTCAACGATCTCATGCTGCAGACCAAAAGCATTGCGACGCGCACCCAGGAGCCGTTTACCTGGTATCTGGTGGCCGCCGCGATCTATTTAGTGATTACGCTATTCAGTCAGGCGGTGCTGCGCCGTATTGAATCACGTACCACGCGTTTTGAGCGGGGGGCCTGACGCATGCTGGCGTATTTACCTGAGCTACTGAAAGGCCTGCATACCAGCCTGACGCTAACGGCCGCCTCGCTGGTCGCCGCGCTGCTGCTGGCGCTGCTGTGCACCATTGTGCTGGCGCTGAAGCTGCCGCTGCTCAACTGGCTGGTCAAAGGCTATATCACCCTGTTTACCGGCACGCCGCTGCTGGTGCAGATTTTCCTGATCTATTACGGTCCCGGCCAGTTCCCCAGCATTCAGAACGTGCCGTGGCTCTGGCATTTACTGTCGCAGCCGTGGCTGTGTGCCATGCTGGCGCTGTCGCTTAATAGCGCAGCCTACACCACACAGCTGTTCTACGGCGCGGTGCGCGCCATTCCGGCCGGACAGTGGCAGTCCTGCGCCGCGCTGGGCATGCGCCGCCGCGATACGCTGCGTATTCTGCTGCCGTACGCGTTTAAGCGCGCCCTCTCCTCTTACTCCAACGAAGTGGTGCTGGTGTTCAAGAGTACTTCGCTGGCCTATACCATTACGCTGATGGAAGTGATGGGCCATGGCCAACTGCTGTATGGCCGCACCTACGACGTCACCGTGTATGCTGCCGCCGGTCTGATTTATCTGGTGGTTAACGGCCTGCTGACGCTGCTGATGCGCCTGGTCGAGAAGCGCGCGCTGGCGTTTGAGCGCCGCAACTGATCGTCTGACGCGGTGCGAAGAAAAGCGCCGCGCCCTTTTTCGCTATATTTGATCCATCGAAATAAATTTTTAATCATATTTATTGCATACAAATGCATTAACTGGCATCGTGTAAATCGTTTCGCCTCTGGCATGGTTTACAGGAGCCTTATAATGAAAAAATGGATTGTTGCGGCAGTGATGGCAACGCTGGCAATGAATGCTTATGCGGCAGAGAAAATTCGCTTTGCTGCCTCAGCCACCTATCCCCCGTTCGAATCACTCGATCAGAATAACCAGATTGTCGGTTTTGATATCGACCTCGCTAAAGCGCTGTGTCAGCAGATGCAGGCCGAGTGCACTTTCACCAATAACGCCTTTGATAGCCTGATTCCTTCGCTGAAATTCCGTCGCTATGACGCGGTCATTTCCGGCATGGATATCACCGCCGAGCGCAGTAAGCAGGTCGATTTTACTCAGCCCTACTACGCCAATTCGGCGATTGTCATCGCCCACAAAGGTGAATATAGCGACTTTAGCCAGCTGAAAGGCAAACGCATCGGCGTGGAAAACGGCACCACCCATCAGAAATACCTGCTGGAGAAGCATCCGGAAGTAATTGCGGTGGCCTACGACAGCTACCAGAACGCGATCCTCGATCTGAAAAATGGCCGGCTCAACGGCGTATTTGGTGACAGCGCAGTCGTCAATCAGTGGCTGAAGGCCAATGCGGATTTGAGCGCGGTCGGCGAGCATATTACCGACAGCGACTACTTCGGCACCGGGCTCGGCATTGCGGTGCGCAAGGGCAACAGCGCGCTGCTGCAACAGCTGAACAGCGCGCTGGCGGCGCTGAAAGCCAACGGTCGCTGGCAGCAGATCAATCAGAAGTGGTTCCCGGAATAAGCATTATGGAGTTGCGTGGCGCCGGGCCTGCCAGGTTCTGCACGTCCTCAGCGCAGCCGGGCGCTACGCGATTCCACCCTTACGACGCAGTAACGTCAGCACCTCGAAATGTGCGGTGTGCGGGAACATATCGAACAGCTGAACGCGGCTGATGTCATAGTCGGCCAGGCGGGCAATGTCCTGCGCCATGCTGGCGGGATTGCAGCTGGAATACAGGATGTAGTCCGGCGCCATGCGGCTTAGCCAGGCGCACAGTTCTGCACCAATACCGCGACGTGGCGGATTGACCAGCACCAGCTGCGGCACGCTCGTATGCCCGGTGGCAAACTGCGTGGAATCCAGCGCGGCAAAACTCACCTGCTCTAACCCCAGCTGCTGCGCCGACTGCTGCGCGCAGGCGATGGCTTCCGCACTGATTTCGATGCCGGTCAGCTGCATCTGCGGCGTGGCGCAGTGCAGGCCAAAGCCGCCAACGCCACAGAACAGATCCCACATGCTGTGCACTGGCAGTTCCGCCACCCAGTCGCGTGCCGTTGCGTACAGCGCAGCCGCCACCTGCGGGTTAGTCTGGAAGAAACTTTGCGGACGGATATACAGCGGCACGTCGTTAAAGCGTTCCGGCAGCGCCTGCTCAGGCGTCAGCGCCATCTCCTCCTCGCCCTCCAGTATCGCCATGTGCACCGGCTGAATATTGGCGGAGATCACCTGCAGCTGCGGCAGCTGCTGTTGCAGCCACGGCAGCGCGGCGCGCAGCTGCGCCAGTTTGCTGTGCGAGCGCAGGACAAAACGCAGCATCATGCCGCCCTGGGTACTCTCCGTCAGCAGCAAAAACTTCAGCTCGCCGCGTTTGCGCGCCACGTTGTACGGCGTCAGACCGGCACGGGCGATAAAGGGTTTCAGCACGTCGAATACCGCCACGAAGCTGGCGGGATAGAGCGGACAGGCGCAGAGATCCACCGGCTCGCCGTCACGCGCCACCATGCCGAACAGCGGTTTTTCCACACTGCCGCTCACCACCATCTTGGCTTTATTGCGAAACCCCTGCTGCGCCGAGGTGAACGGCGGCCGCCAGTCGGCGACCGGCATGCCGTCCAGCAGCTGCGTCAGCTGTGTCTGCTTGTCGCTCAGCTGTTGCGGATAGGGTTTTTCCAGCCACTGACATGAGCGACAGCGACCGGCCTGATAAAGCGCGCAATGCATGGAAAGGCCTGTATTGAGAATCGGGAGCAAAAACGGGGGCCGATTGTATCACCGGCTGCGGAAAAATGCGCGACTGCTGGCCGGCACAAACAGCAGCAGCAGCACCAGCACATCCGGCAGTTTCTGCAGCAGCGTGTGGTGAATAATCTGCGCGTTGTTCTCGCCGGGAATGCTGAAAATCTCCGGATAGATCCAGCCCACGGACGCCATCAGCATGTACAGCAGCAACACGATCTGTGTGGCCACGTAGCCCCAGCGCCCGGCATTACTGCCGCGCATCAGGGTAAAGGCACAGCGCAGTTCAAACAGGAAAATCAGCTGGCTGGCGATAAAAATCAGCGTGGAGTCCCACGCCTGCGCGCTACGGTGCACGAAATTGGCGATTTCGTCATAGCCCAGCTCATTGGCCAGCATCAGCACGCTGATACAGCGCGTGGCGATAATGGCGCTGCCGGCAATGGTCACCGGCACGGGCGTGGAGGTTAACACCAGGTTTTTCAACGTTTCCGACATTGCGCGCGCTCCATAAGAAAAGGCTGACAGAGTCAGCCTTGCTTATATTGGCAAATGTTGCGTGACTCAGCCACGTTTTGCTTTCTGAATATCGCGCAATCGCTGTTTTTCTTCGTGCGCCATAAAGCGCCAGGCGATAAAGCCGACCAGCCCAACCACAAACAGAATCAGCGAGGCCAGCGCGTTGATCTCCGGATTGACGCCGCGCCGCACCGTGGCAAAGATCGCCATCGGCAGCGTGGTAGCGCCCGGCCCGGTGACGAAGCTGGCGATCACCAGGTCGTCCAGCGACAGAGTAAACGCCAGCAGCCAGCCGGTAATGATCGCCGGGGCAATCATCGGCACGGTAATCACGAAGAACACCTTCAGCGGCGTAGCGCCGAGGTCCATCGCCGCTTCTTCAATTGATCGATCCAGCTCGCGCAGCCGCGAGTTGATCACCACCGCCACGTAGGCGGTACAGAACGTGACGTGCGCCAGCCAGATGGTCAGCATGCCGCGATCGCCCGGCCAGCCAAAGGTGTTGCCCATCGCCACGAACAGCAGCAGCAACGACAGACCGGTGATCACGTCGGGCATCACCAGCGGCGCGGTGAGCATGAAAGCAAAGCCGCTGTGGCCGCGAAAACGCCCGAAGCGCACGATAATCACCGCCGCCATGGTGCCGAGCACCACTGCCATGGTGGCCGACAGCGCCGCGATGGTCAGGCTCAGGCCAACCGCATCCAGCATCGCATCATCCTGGAACAGCACGCGATACCAGTGAAACGAGAAGCTCTCCCATACCGTCACCAGCTGCGAGCTGTTGAAGGAGTAAACCACCAGCAGCAGCATCGGCGCGTACAGGAACAGGAAGCACAGCGCCAGAATCGCGGTGCGCCACGGAGAGCGGATTACCGGTAGCTGATTCATCCCTTCTCCCCCATTTCACGGTTTTGATGTTTGTGGAACCAGACGATCGGCAGAATCAGGATTAGCAGGATGATCACCGCCAGCGCCGAGGCCACCGGCCAGTCGCGGTTGTTGAAGAACTCCTGCCACAAAATGCGCCCAATCATGATGCTGTCCGGTCCGCCGAGCAGTTCCGGGATCACGTACTCGCCCACCGCCGGAATAAATACCAGCATTGAGCCAGCAATAATGCCGCCTTTGGTCAGCGGCACGATGACGCTGAAGAAGGTTTTCAGCGGCCGCGCGCCGAGGTCCAGCGACGCTTCCACCAGCGAATAATCAATGCGCGTCAGCGCGGTGTAGATCGGCAGCACCATAAATGGCAGGTAGCAGTAAACGATACCGATATACACCGCCGTGTTGGTATACAGGATGATCAGCGGATGATCGATCACGCCAAGCCACATCAGGAAGCGGTTGAGGATCCCGTTGTTGTTCAGCAGTCCCATCCACGCATAGACGCGCACCAGGAACGAGGTCCACGACGGCAGGATCACCAGCAGCAGCAGGATGGTGCGCATGGAGGGCTTGCTGTGCGCCACCGCCCACGCCAGCGGATAACCGATCAGCAGACAGATCACCGTTGAGATCGCCGCCACCTTCAGCGAGGTGAGATACGCTTCGGCGTACAGCGGGTCGTCGGTCAGCGTCAGGTAGTTGCCCAGATTGAGCACCAGGTTGAGCTGGTCGTCCGCCCAGGTCACCAAATCGGTGTACGGCGGAATGGCGCGCGCAATATCGGCGAAACTGATCTTCAGCACGATGAGGAACGGCAGCATAAACAGCAGGATTAGCCACAGATAAGGCAGCGCGATCACCAGCTTGCGACCGTGCTGCATTTTCATGCGCGTGCCCCAGCGCTGCAGCGGTGTGCCCGCCACCTCCGGCTCGCTGCGTTGAGAAATCTGGCTCATAGCGCCTCCTTAAACCGTCAGGACCACACAGCTGTCGGCATCCCAGCACAGGCGCACTTCATCGCCCCAGGTGGGCGCGCCTTTCCGGTAGCGATGCGCATTCTGCAGCTGGGCGCTGATCATCTGACCGCTGCGCAGCCGTACGTGGTAAATCGACAGATCGCCGAGATAAGCGATGTGCACCACTTCGCCGACGGCAAAGTTGCAGCCGTCGGCCGGCACCTCGTCGCACAGCATGACTTTTTCCGGCCGCAGCGCCACGTGCACCGGCACGTTGTCGACAATCGACACATCGGTCTGCACCTTGAGCGGATGCATCAGCCCCGGACTGTCGATCACCACGCCCTCGTCGCGGCGTTCGCGCAGCAGGCCATCAAACACATTCACCGAGCCGATGAATTCGGCGCTGTAGCGGCTGGTCGGGTGCTCGTAAATCTCTTCCGGCTCGCCGATCTGCACAAATTTACCGCGGTTCATGATGGCGATGCGGCCCGCCATGGTCATGGCTTCTTCCTGATCGTGGGTCACCATCACGCAGGTAGCGCCTACACGCTCCAGAATATCCACCACTTCGTGCTGCATGCGGTCACGCAGTTTTTTATCCAGCGCGCCCATCGGTTCGTCGAGCAGCAGCAGCTTGGGACGTTTCGCCAGGCTACGCGCCAGCGCCACGCGCTGACGCTGGCCGCCAGAAAGCTGGTGCGGCTTACGTTTGGCGTACTCTTCCATATGCACCAGCGCCAGCATCTCTGCCACCCGGCTGCTGATTTCGCCTTTCGGCAGTTTGTCCTGCTTCAGGCCAAAAGCGATGTTCTGTTCCACCGTCATGTGCGGAAACAGCGCGTACGACTGGAACATCATGTTAATGGGCCGCTGATACGGCGGCACATGGGACAGATCCTGACCATCCAGCACAATCTGACCGCTGCTGGGAATTTCAAAGCCGGCCAGCATCCGCAGCAGCGTGGACTTGCCACAGCCGGAAGCGCCCAGCAGTGCGAAAATTTCGCCTTTGTAAATGGTCAGGCTGACATCATCCACGGCGTGCTGGCCGTCAAACGATTTCGTCAGGTTGCGGATTTCCAGCAGCGGCGTTAACGCCTTAGCCGTTTTATTTTGGGGGCGGGGAATCGCGTCGTTCACTCACATGTCTCCGGCGCTAAGCGGGATAGCGCGGCACAGCCAGCCGCTAAATGACACAACAGAGGCCAGCACCGCGCCTCTGTTGTCGTTTACCGATAAGGGAATTCGTTCAGAACGAATTACTTACCACTTTTTACTTTAGTCCATGCACGGGTACGCGCACGATCCAGTTTCGGATCCTGGACCTTGAGCACAAACAGTTTGGCCATCGCTTCCGGCGTCGGGAAGATACCCGGATTGTTGCGCACATCCGCATTGATCAGCGGCAGCGACGCTTTGTTGCCGTTGGCGTAGTTCATCTTGTTGGAGACGTCGGCAATCACTTTCGGATCCATGATGTAGTTCAGCCACTGATAAGCCGCATCCAGATTTTTCGCGTCTTTTGGAATGGCCATCATGTCGAAGAATGCCAGCGCGCCCTCTTTCGGTACGCTGTAACCGAGATGGACACCGTTGTTGGCTTTCACCGCGCGATCTTTCGCCTGCAGAATATCGCCAGACCAGCCGATGGCAACGCAAATGTTGCCGTTGGCGAGGTCATTGATGTACTGCGAAGAGTGGAAGTAGCGGATATTCGGCCGCAGCTTCAGCAGCAGGTCGGTCGCCGCACCGGTGTAATCTTTCGCGTCAGAGCTGTTCGGATCTTTGCCGAGGTAGTTCAGCACGGTGGCAAAAATCTCTTCTGGCGCATCGAGGAACGAAACGCCGCAGCTCTTCAGTTTTTCCAGGTTTTCCGGCTTCAGCACCAGATCCCAGCTGTTCACCGGCGCATCGGCGCCCAGTGCCGCTTTGACTTTATCGATGTTATAGCCAATACCGGTGGTGCCCCACAGGTAAGGAATGGCGTATTTGTTACCCGGATCGTGCTGGGCCACTTTCGCCATCAGATCGGGATCGAGATTTTTATAGTTAGGCAGCTTGCTCTTATCCAGCTCCTGGAACACACCAGACTGCAGCTGACGTGCGAGGAAGCTCGACGACGGTACCACCACGTCATAGCCGGTACTGCCAGCCATCAGTTTGCCTTCCAGCACTTCGTTGGAGTCAAACACGTCGTAGACCACTTTGATGCCGGTCTGCTTTTCAAAATTGGGCACGGTGTCGGCCGAAATATAATCGGACCAGTTATAAACGTGCAGCGTTTTATCCTCTGCCTGAGCGCCCACGGCCGCAGCCATCAGCACACCTGCAACCACACCTGGCAACCATTTTTTTGACTGGTTGATCATGTTTTTCTTCCTCCTGAGCGGGTCATCACAACGCTGCATACACGCGATCCGGTCGTTGCGTTGTCTGTTAAATTACAGCCACACAATGAATCAATATTCAGCGGGAGTTTAATAGCAAAAACCTATAGCTGCGCCGTAGTTGCACGTATCAGACAGCCCCGCAAGAATAGCCCCCCTGATTCCTGCGTGCCAGATCCCAGCTTAAAAAACGCCTTTTTGCGATAAGTTATGCATGTTTCTGCTATGCACTCTGGCACTAGCGGCATAAAGCACGACTAATATCTGGCAATAAAGGGCAAAATGCAGAATAAAAAGTGGTGGGCCTGAAATGAAAACTGCCGCAAAAAGCGGCAGTTAGCAGGAGGGAAAAAATCAGTGCAGCATGCTGTGGCTGCTGACACTCGGCGGACGCTCCTCGTCTTCGCCCATCATCAGCAGATGATTGGCGAACGCTTCCATGATCACCATCGAAATCCCCTCTTCGCTCTGCTTCATGAAGTGGGTGAACTGACCAAAGGTGATGCCGGCGCTTACGCTGATTGACTGGCAGACAATCAGCTTCGGCAGGTTGTCATCCTGTATATCGATAAAGGCTTTCACCGTGAGCGAACTGGCATTGATTTGCGACAGTTCACCAACCAGCGGGATCAGCGCGGTGGGCTTTACTTCTGCCAGCGCCGAGAAGAGGATAACGTTATCCACCAGGTCGATTTTCGCGTCAAACACCCCGTCAAAATTCTGCATATGCGGCAGATGCAAAGCCTGACAGGCGTCGCATTCGAACCAGGTGATATTTTGTTGATCCAGCCAGCGACGCAGCATGTCGATGTCAGGAACGACCAGTGAATCCATCGTTGTATCCTGTGGGGTGAATAAATAAGCGCCTTAGCTTACGGAAAAATAGTCGCAGATGCCACGAAAACCGCGCAAAAGCGCGGTTCAGCCCCCGGTTTTCGGACGATAACCGGGACAGGCGTGCTGCTCTATCCAGCGGATCATCATGGCGGCAATGTCTAAACCGGTGCTGCCTTCGATGCCCTCCAGCCCTGGAGAAGCATTGACCTCCATCACCAGCGGACCCCGGTTGGCGCGCAGAATATCCACGCCCGCCACGGCTAATCCCAGCGTCGTGGCCGCTTTGACCGCGATCTCGCGCTCCTGATCGGTAATGGTGACGGCGCGGGCGCTGCCGCCGCGGTGCAAATTAGAGCGGAAATCGCCCTCTTTCGCTTCCCGCTCAATCGCCGCCACCACTTCGTCGCCAATCACCAGGCAGCGGATGTCGCGCCCGCGCGCCTCTTTAATGAACTCCTGCACCAGAATATGCGCATTGAGACCGCGAAACGCATCGATCACGCTCTCTGCCGCCTGGCGGGTTTCCGCCAGCACCACGCCGATCCCCTGCGTCCCCTCCACCAGTTTCACCACCAGCGGCGCGCCGCCGACCATGGCGATAACATCCTGCGTATCATCCGGCGACGAGGCAAAGCCGGTAACCGGCATGTCGATGCCCTCGCGCGCCAGCAACTGCAGCGAGCGCAGCTTGTCGCGTGCACGGGTAATGGCCACCGACTCGTTGAGCGGATAGCTGCCGAGCATCTCAAACTGGCGCAGCACCGCCGTACCGTAAAAGGTGGTGGCGGTGCCAATGCGCGGGATCACCGCGTCAAAATGGCCGAGCGCCTCACCGCGATAGTGCACCGCCGGCGAGTCGGAGTTGATATTCATGTAGCAGGAGAGCGGATCGATCATCTGCACCTGATGGCCACGCGCTTCCGCGGCTTCACGCAGGCGTTTACAGGAATAGAGCGCGCCGTCACGGGTGAGAATGGCCATCTTCATTGCAGCAGTCCCTGTACTTAGCGCGTTGCCCAGCCCTGCTGATGCAGGTAGTCCAGCATGAACGGTCGCGTTTCTTTAATGATCAAACGCTGAATCAGTTCGCTCCAGGTTTCCGAGCGCTGATTGCTGTCGCGCTGCTGATAGTAAGCGGTGATCTGCTGGTCATATTGCGCCAGCACTGCTTTATCCAGCGGCTGGTAGCGGTTTTCATGCACCAGCATCGCCTGCGGCATGCGCGGCTTGACGTCCGGTGACGCGTCGGGATGGCCGATGCAGAAGCCAAACAGCGGCAGCACAAACTTCGGCAGCCCCAGCAGCTCCGTCACCTGCGCGATGCTGTTGCGAATGCCGCCAATAAACACGCCGCCTAAACCGAGCGATTCCGCAGCGACCATGGCGTTCTGCGCCATCAGCGCGGTATCGACACAACCCAGCAGCAGCTGTTCGGCTCGGCCCAGCTGAGCCTCAGGGCAGATTTGCTGGTGGCGGTTGAAGTCGGCGCAGAACACCCAAAACTCCGCTGCGGCGCTGACCCATGGCTGGCCGCCTGTGAGCTGCACCAGCTGCTCGCGCAGGGCGCGGTCGGTGATACGCACAATGGAGGAACATTGTAAAAAACTGGAGGTCGAGGCCGCCTGCGCCGCAGCGATAATCGCGCTGCGCTGGGCGTCATCAATCCCCTGCTCAGTAAAGGCGCGAATGGAACGGTGGCTGCAAAGCAAATCAATAGTCGGCGTCATAATCCTCTCCGGTTACTTCTTTTTGTCGGTGTGATTGAACAACTGCGGTGCCATCGCCTTTGCGGTGCGCCACATCATCAGCCACGCTGCCGGCAGCATCAGCGCAATGCCGAGGAAAAACAGCAGCGTTGCCAGCGGTTTTTTCGCCATGAATGCCGGCGCCGCCAGCCAGTCGTTGACCAGCAGCAGCGCGCCAATCACTGCCAGCACGCCCAGCGCTTCCAGCAGTAGCACGGGTTTAGGCAACGTCGCCAGATTACGCATGGTTCAGGGCTCCTCAGTGTTCATCTGTTTCTGCTGCAGGTGATACCCGAATACTGTAGTACGGCATTGTGACCGGGTATAGACAGCGCGCATTAGAGTAACAGGCAATTTCTGCTTTTCTTAAGCAGGATGGGCGGGCATGATGTGACGCATTATTCACGCTGTGATGTGAGACAAGTCACAAAACAGCAGCGGAAGGAGAGAAGCAATGATTGCAGTGATTTTTGGCCGTTCCAGCTGCCCTTACTGCGTACGAGCAAAAGAGTTAGCCACGAAGTTAACCAGCGAGCGCGACGATTTTAATTATCAGTACGTCGATATCCAGGCGACCGGCATCACTAAAGCCGACCTGGAAGCGCGTGCCGGCAAACCGGTTTCTACCGTGCCGCAGATCTTCCTCGACGACCAGCACATCGGTGGTTACACCGAATTTGCGGCGTGGACCAAAGAAAACCTCGGCATCGAAGCCTGACCTGACGGGCCTGCGGGCCCGCCTTCGCTTCACTCAACTGGTGCGCATCGCCAGCATAATGCGCAACAGGCGCACCAGCAGCGCACCGCACCCCGCCCAGAATAGAGCACTCAGGCTCCACGCCGTCACCAGCAGCAAGCTGTGCGTCATCGGCATCACCAGCCACACCCACATCATGCCCAGCAGCGTCCCGCCCAGCGCGATCCACAGGGTGCCGATCAGCGGACTGTCCGGCTGCAGCAGCGCCATCACGATGCCCGGCAGCAGAAACAGCAGCAGTTCCGGCTGTCCACGCACCGCCTGCGTCGCGGCGGCGGACCAAAAATGATGTGCAAAAATAAACACCAGCGTATAAAGCATCACGCCCAGAACCGATGCTGGCCAGCGATTATTGCGCTGCAACATACCTCTCCTCAACTTTGACGTTAACAATTTTGAAACTTTTAACTGCCCTGATGCGCTTACGTGGAAATAAAAAGAAACAGCTGAAGGCAGAAGGAATGAAAACTGCTGATAGCTGAGGGTGTTAATTATGATTAGAATGGCGCCGCTTTATGTGGGTCACAGATTAAGAACATTCGGTGACCGGGCCGTGCGCTGCCGTCACAAGATAGCGAAAAAATCCCCTCCCATCAACCCGTTACAGGTAAATAAGAAGTTAAACCGTGAATATTAACGTCGCAGAATTGTTAAGCGGAAATGACGTTCTGTTATTATTTGTCGTATTAGCCCTCGGCCTGTGCCTGGGTAAATTACGCCTTGGCTCCGTACAACTCGGTAATTCTATTGGTGTGCTGGTGGTTTCGCTGATTCTGGGTCAGCAACACTTCGCGATAAATACTGACGCCTTAAGTCTGGGCTTTATGCTGTTTATTTTTTGTGTCGGGGTGGAAGCCGGTCCCAACTTTTTCTCCATCTTTTTCCGCGACGGTAAGAACTATTTCTTTCTGGCAATCGTCATGGTGGTCAGCGCTCTGCTGATTGCGCTGACGCTCGGCAAACTGTTTGGCTGGGATATCGGCCTCACCGCCGGCATGCTGGCCGGCTCGATGACCTCAACGCCGGTGCTGGTGGGCGCAGGCGATACGCTGCGGCAAAGCATCAGCGACACGCAGCTGCTGGGTCGCATGCAGGATAACCTCAGCCTGGGTTACGCCCTCACCTATCTGATTGGGCTGGTCAGCCTGATTTTCGGCGCACGCTACCTGCCGCGCCTGCAGCATCAGGATTTGCCGACCTGCGCCCAGCAAATCGCGCGCGAGCGCGGTCTGGATGCGGACAGCCAGCGTAAAGTGTTCCTGCCGGTAATTCGTGCTTATCGCGTTGGTCCGGAGCTGGTTGAGTGGAGCGGCGGCAAAAACCTGCGCGAGCTGGGGATTCACCGTCAGACCGGCTGCTACATTGAGCGCCTGCGGCGTAACGGCATTCTCGCCAGCCCGGACGGTGATGCCGTGCTGCAGCTCGGCGACGAGATTTCCCTGGTGGGCTATCCGGATGCGCATGCGCGTCTCGACGCCAGTTTCCGTAATGGTAAAGAGGTGTTCGATCGCGATCTGCTCGACATGCGCATCGTCACCGAAGAGATCGTGGTGAAAAACCACAACGCGGTGAATAAACGCCTGAGCCATTTAAAACTGACCGATCACGGCTGCTTCCTTAACCGGGTAATTCGCAGCCAGATTGAGATGCCGATCGACGACAGCATTATGCTTAACAAAGGTGATGTGCTGCAGGTGAGCGGCGAAGCGCGCCGGGTGAAAAGCCTGGCCGATCGCATCGGCTTCATTGCTATTCACAGCCAGATGACCGATCTGCTGGCGTTCTGCGCCTTCTTTATCATCGGCCTGATGATCGGCATGATCACCTTCCAGTTCAGTAACTTCAGCTTTGGCCTGGGCAACGCCGCCGGGCTGCTGTTTGCCGGCATCATGCTCGGCTTCCTGCGCGCCAACCACCCGACGTTCGGCTACATCCCGCAGGGCGCACTGACCATGGTGAAAGAGTTTGGCCTGATGGTGTTTATGGCCGGGGTTGGTCTGAGCGCCGGCAGCGGGCTGCAGCACGGTCTCGGCAGTGCGGGCGCGCTGATGCTGCTGAGCGGCCTGCTGGTGAGTCTGTTACCGGTGGTGATTTGCTATCTGTTCGGCGCTTATGTGCTGCGCATGAACCGCGCGCTGCTGTTTGGTGCCATCATGGGCGCGCGCACCTGCGCACCGGCCATGGAGATCATCAGCGATACCGCGCGCAGCAGCATTCCGGCGCTCGGCTATGCCGGCACCTACGCCATTGCCAACGTCTTGCTGACGCTGGCGGGGACGCTGATCGTCATCATCTGGCCGCTTTTGCCTGTTTAAAAATATTTTTACACGCGTCAGAACTAATCGGACGCGATGCAGTCTGAATAAGTGCCACTGCTTTTCTTTGAAATCCCCAAATTGAGGAGCCCGTTAGCCTTCTGCTAGCGGGTTTTTTTATGCCTGCCGCGCGCGCCCTTAAGGTTTCCCTAAGCGTGATTTGCCACCCTGTGACTCTGGTTTCGCTATTTGCAAATATTCATGCAACTTTCATCAAAGTTAAACACTCCAACAACCCGCAGTGAGATTCGGAGCGCGGCTATTTATTCTCTGTCCGCGCGCTTCTACGCTATCAACCTTATTTTGCTGGCAATTCTGGCGCTGGCGTTTCTGTGGTGGTCGCGCCACGAAAGCCTCGACATCGCCATCAGCCAGCGCTGGTTTGATCCGCTCACCCGGCGTTTTCCGTGGCAGCACAACCGCTGGCTGGATCTGATTAACCATCGGCTGATGAAGGATGTGATTATCACTGGCGCGGTACTGCTGTTACTGCGCGGCCTGCAACAGCGTGACGCCCGGCGCGTGCTGGTGGCCCTGCTGTTTGGCATGGGGCCGCTGGTGGTGGGCATGCTGAAGGCGCACAGCGCGCACTCCTGTCCGTGGGATCTGACGCTGTTCGGCGGCAATGCCGCGAGCTTTCCGCTGCTGGCGGCGGTACCGGCCAACAGTGGCCCCGGCCAGTGCTTTCCGGGCGGCCATGCTTCCAGCGGCTTTGCGCTGATGGCGCTGTTTTTTTTGTGGTGGCCGGAGCGTCCACGCCGCGCGCTGCTGGCGCTGGCAGTAGGAATCGCCTGTGGCCTGCTAATGGGCTATGGCCAGGTGATGCGTGGTGCGCACTTTTTCTCCCACAATTTGTGGGCGGGCTGGTGGGTGTGGCTCAGCCAGCTGCTGATTTTTGCCGCAATTTCTTTTTGGATAAACAAGACGAGGACGAGGAAACGTGATGGAAGCTCTTAACCACACCCTCTTTTTATGGATTAACGCCACGCCGGATTCACCCGCGTGGCTGCTCAGCCTGGCGACCTTTATCGCCAAAGATGTGATTGCTATTGTACCGTTGCTGATTGTCGCCCTGTGGCTGTGGGGACCGCGCGATCAGCTGCAGTCGCAGCGCGCGCTGGTGCTGAAAACCGGCATGGCGCTGATTTATGCGCTGAGCATCTCCTGGTGCGTGGGCCAGCTGCTGCCACACCCGCGCCCGTTCGCCATTGGCTTCGGTCATCAGTTCCTGTCACACGCCGCTGATGACTCCTATCCCAGCGATCACGGCACCACGATTTTTACCTTCGCGCTGGCGTTTATTTTCTGGCACCGTCTGTGGTCCGGGGTGGTTTTGCTGGCGATTGGCAGCGCCATTGCCTGGTCACGCGTGTATCTCGGCGTGCACTGGCCGCTGGATATGCTGGGCGGTTTTCTGGTGGGGTTGCTTGGCTGTCTGGCTTCGCATCTGGCGTGGCAGCTGTACGGTCAGCGCATGCTGGCGCTGACGCATCAACTCTACCGCGCCCTGTTCGCGATGCCGATTAAAAAAGGCTGGGTGCGCGGATAAACTGCGCCGGCAGGCGGGTTAGCCACGGGCTGACCCGCCGCCCTGAGATTAACTGAACCACTTACCGAACCAGCCGTTGAATTTCATCATAATGAAATCCCAGATACGGCCAATAAAGCCGGCTTCCGGTACATCCTCCATCGCCACCAGCGGACGCTGTTCAATGGTTTTGCCATCCAGCTGGAAATCGATAGTACCCACTACCTGATTCTTTTTCAGCGGCGCTTCCAGCTGCGGTGTGTTGAGGGTAAAGCTGGCCTTGAGATTTTTCATCTGCCCTTTCGGGATAGTGATCGCCGCATCCTTCGCCACGCCGAGGCTGACCTGGCTGTTTTCGCCAAACCACACGCGCTGCTGGGCAAACGGTTTATCCGCTTTAATCGGCGTAACGGTTTCATAGAAACGGAAGCCCCACGTCAGCAGCTTCTCACTCTCGCGGAAGCGGATTGCATCGGTCTGCGCGCCCAGTACCACCGAAATCAGACGCATATCGCCGTCCACCGCTGAAGCCACCAGATTGTTGCCCGCCCCCGAGGTATGCCCGGTTTTGATGCCGTCAACCTTGAGGTTGCTGCTCCACAGCAGCCGGTTGCGGTTCATCTGTTTGATATTATTAAAGGTAAATTCTTTTTCGCTGTTCAGCGCATACTCTTCCGGCACATCACCAATCAGGCGCTGGCCGATGATCGCCATGTCGCGTGCGGTGCTGTACTGGCCTTCGGCGTCCAGACCGTGCACCGTCATGAAGTGGGTGTTTTGCAGGCCAAAGGCTTTAACGTAATTGTTCATCAGGCCAATAAAGGCATCCTGACTGCCGGCGACATAGTCCGCCAGCGCAATACAGGCATCATTCCCCGACTGGATCACCACGCCCTTATTCAGTTCCGAGACCGGGATGCGATCGCCCGGCTTGAGGAACATCAGCGACGACCCGCGCAGTTTCGGATTGCCGGTGGCCCAGGCATCCTGGCCGATGGTCACCATGTCGTTACTGGTGATTTTGCCGGATTTCAGCGCCTGGCCGACCACGTAGCTGGTCATCATTTTGGTCAGACTGGCGGGATCAAGACGCTGGTCGGCATTGGACTCTGCCAGCACTTTGCCGCTGCTGTAGTCCATCAGAATCCACGCTTTGGCCTCAATCTGCGGTGGCGGAGGTGCCTGCTCGGCCTGAGTGGTGACGGGAACGAAAAGCAATAATAATGAACTGGCCGCCAGTGGCCGCCAGAATGAAGTCAGGGATGTTTTTCTCATGAGCGTGACCCAATTGTCCTTGTAAAATCACGGATTTGTGCAGATAAGACATGTCTTACCAAACGCTAACGGTTCACGCCGGTGAAAAAAACCGCCAAACCGTAAAGTTTTTTAGAGTTTGTTAGAGTAACCCTGGCATTAAGGCCGCTGCGCTGCCAGTGCGCGGGCGTCAGGGCAGAGGAAAAATTGCGAGAAATTCCGAATTTTCGCAGAACAGTTAAGCCAGTCACAAAATTCCGCTAACCTGATGCCAGTCAGCCCGAGGAGAATCATGATGGACTTAGCCGTTTTCGATCTGGATGAAACCCTGATTTGTGAAGACAGCACCAGCCTCTGGCTGCGCTGGCTGGTTTCGCAGGGGTTTGCACCGGAAGAGATCATTCGTCAGGAGCAGGCGCTGATGGCGCAATACCACGCCGGCAGCCTGTCGATTGAAGAGTACATGCGCACTACGCTCTCACCGCTCACCGGCATGGCGACGCTCACCGTCGCAGGCTGGGTGCGGCGCTTTATTCATCGCGATATCCTGCCGCGCGTCTTTCCCGCCGCGCGCGAACGCATTCAGTGGCATCAGCAGCGTGGCGACACGGTAATGATTATTACCGCCAGCGGCGATCACCTCGCCGTGCCGATTGCGGAACGGCTGGGCGTACACGGCGCGCTGGCGATTGGCGTGGAAGTGGTCGATGAACGCTACAGCGGTGAAATTTACGGCACCGCCACTTACCGTGAAGGCAAAGTTTCACGACTCAGCGACTGGCGAGCGCTGCAGCAGGATCGACGCTTTGAGCGCACCTGGGCGTACAGCGATTCGATGAACGATCTGCCGCTGCTGTCGCATGCCGATCATGCATGGGTGATTAACCCGGACGCGCTGCTGCAGCAGGAAGCGCAGCAGCGCGGCTGGCAGGTGTGTAACTGGGTGCGCTGATTAACCGCGCGCGGCGCTGGCGGCCTCCGCCAGCCCGACTTTCAGCAGCTTGCCATTGGCCTCATCGGTCAGCACATACAGATAACCATCCGGCCCCTGACGGACATCGCGGATGCGTTCGCCACGGTCGCTCAGCAGCCGCTGCGCCTCTTCGACCTTCTCGCCGTTAACGCGCAGACGGATCAGAGATTTATCTTTCAGCGCACCGATAAACAGCGAGTTTTTCCACTGGGGAAAGCGCGCGCTATTGTAAAACGCCATGCCGCTGATAGCCGGCGATTGCTGCCAGTAAAACAGCGGCTGCTCAGTGCCGGCAACGGCGCTGCCCTGCGCTTCCGGCACTTTCTGCCCGCTGTAATCAATGCCGTATGTCGCCAGCGGCCAGCCATAATTTTTGCCCTTCGCCGCCAGATTCACCTCATCGCCGCCGCGCGGGCCGTGTTCACTCTCCCACATCTGCTGCGTCCATGGATTGAGCGCCAGCCCCTGCGGGTTGCGTACGCCGTAAGACCAGATCTCCGCGCGTGCGCCCTGACGATGGTTAAACGGATTATCCGCCGGCACCTTGCCGTCCTGCGTCAGACGGACAATCTTGCCCGACAGTTTGTCCAGCTGCTGCGCGCTGCGGCTGGCAAAGTTATCGCCGAACGCGATGTACAGATAACCCTGGCGATCAAACGCCAGCCGCGTGCCGATGTTGGCACCGCCGGAGAGTTTCGGCGTTTGCTCCAGCACCACCTTAAAATCCTGCAGCTGACGGAGATCTGCGCTGAGCGTGCCGTAACCCACTACGCCGCCCGCGCGGCCGGTGTCATCGGCGGTGGTATAACTGAGCCACACCCGACGGCTTTGCGCGAAGTCCGGCGCCAGCACCACATCCAGCAGACCGCCCTGGCGGTTGGCCCACACGTCGGGTACGCCACTAATCGGCTGCGATAGCCCCCGGCCCGGCTGCCAGCTGCGCAGCTGTCCGGAACGTTCGGTAATCAGCAGGGTTTGCTGGTCGGGCAGAAACGCCACCGACCACGGATGATCGAGCTTGTCCTGTAACACCTGCACCTGGACATCAGCCGCCAGCGCGGTAAAGGAACCGCTGAGCGCGCCAGCCAGCAGCGCAACACGCCATAAACGCATAGGATTCTCCTTTTCACAGTCTGCCGTTAAGGGTAGTCAGCCGGTAAGAAAGGATGTGCAGGATTTACAAAACATTAAGCCCGGCGCAGTAGCCGGGCGGATAGCAGGCAGGATTATTCGAAGCAGGTTTCCGGGTTTTCCGACAGTGAAATGAAGGATTCACCGCCTTTGGTCAGGGCAATAATGCCGCCGCTTTCAATATCATAAACCCAGCCGTGCAGGCGCAGCTTACCTTTGCGCAGCGCGACCGAAACGGAAGGATGCGTTTTGATATTGTTGAGCTGGGCAATCACGTTCTCTTTCACCATTTCGTTGAGGCGTTTCTCAACCGATTCGTAGTTGCGCTCTTCCACCACCGCTTTTGCCGCATTGGCGTAGTGCAGCCAGTGGTCAACCGCCGGCATGCTCTCGAGATCGGCGTTGGACGCAATCGCGTTCATCGCACCGCAGTTGGAGTGACCACAAATGATAATTTCGGTTACGCCCAGCGCGACCACCGCATACTCGATGGTTGCTGACACGCCACCCGGCTCCGGACCAAACGGTGGGACGATATTACCGGCGTTACGGATCACAAACAGCTGGCCCGGCTCCGACTGTGTCACCAGTTCTGGCACCAGACGGCTATCCGAACAGGAGATGAATAAAGCTTTAGGATTCTGGTTGGACGCCAGACTCTTGAAAAGATCCTTCCTTTCAGGAAACACATTCTGTTGAAAATTCAGAAAACCTTTGACGATCTCTTGCATTTGTCTGCTCTCACATTATCCACTTCAGCCCCGGCAGAGAAAAACTCACCGCTGGCGCGCTTTAAAATTCTGTAATGTCGATAATAACTTACAATTATCAACCCGATATTTAAGCAAAATCGACCCGCTTGCACAACCCGGATGTCCGCCACCCAGTGGCTATTGAGCGTGGGTTACCCTCAGCAAGCATAGCGTTAACATCAATTTTTGCCGCCAATCAGATTCTCACGCAGCCTATACATTTTCCCCGTCAACCTCTGTACAATCGCGCTCCTGTCCACCTTAATTATGATGAATTTTTATCCTTATGAGCCATGTCAAAAATCCGCCGCGTGTAGGCTTCGTCTCTCTCGGCTGCCCAAAAAACCTCGTCGACTCTGAACGCATCCTGACGGAGCTGCGGACAGAAGGCTACGACGTGGTGCCACGCTACGATGATGCGGAGATCGTCATCGTTAACACCTGTGGATTTATTGACAGTGCCGTACAGGAATCACTGGAAGCGATTGGTGAAGCGCTGAACGAGAACGGCAAAGTGATCGTCACCGGCTGCCTCGGCGCCAAAGTGGATCAGATTCGCGAAGTGCATCCGAAAGTACTGGAGATCACCGGCCCGCACAGCTACGAGCAGGTCCTGTCGCACGTGCACACTTACGTGCCAAAACCCGAGCACAACCCGTTCCTCAGCCTGGTGCCGGAACAGGGCGTGAAGCTGACGCCGCGCCACTACGCTTACCTGAAAATTTCCGAAGGCTGTAACCATCGCTGCACTTTCTGCATCATTCCGTCAATGCGTGGCGATCTGGACAGCCGTCCGATTGGCGCGGTACTTGATGAAGCTAAACGTCTGGTGGAAGCCGGCGTAAAAGAGCTGCTGGTGATCTCGCAGGACACCTCCGCGTACGGCGTCGATGTTAAACACCGCACCGGTTTCTGGAACGGTTCGCCGGTGAAAACCAGCATGGTCAGCCTGTGTGAGCAGCTGGCGAAACTCGGCGTCTGGGTGCGTCTGCACTACGTTTATCCGTATCCGCACGTGGATGATGTGATCCCGCTGATGGCCGAAGGCAAAATCCTGCCTTACCTCGATATTCCACTGCAGCACGCCAGTCCGCGTATCCTGAAGCTGATGAAGCGTCCGGGCGCGGTTGAGCGCACGCTGGAGCGCATCAAACGCTGGCGTGAAATCTGTCCGGAGCTGACGCTGCGTTCCACCTTCATCGTGGGTTTCCCGGGCGAAACCGAAGAAGATTTCCAGATGCTGCTCGACTTCCTGCGTGAAGCGCGCCTCGATCGCGTTGGCTGCTTCCAGTACAGCCCGGTTGAAGGCGCCACGGCTAACCAGCTGCCGGATCAGGTTCCGGACGACGTCAAGCAGGCGCGTTTTGACCGCTTCATGCAGCTGCAGCAGCAGATCTCCGCAGAGCGTCTGCAGGAGAAAATCGGTCGCGAGATTCTGGTGATCATCGATGAAGTGGATGAAGAAGGCGCGGTCGGCCGTAGCATGGCCGACGCCCCGGAAATCGACGGTGCGGTGTACCTGAATGGCGATCGCCAGGTGAAGGTCGGCGAGGTGGTGCGGGTCAAAGTCGAACACGCCGACGAATACGACCTGTGGGGCTCGCGCGTTTAACCGTACTTTTGCTGGTGCGCTTTTTTGCGCGCCAGATAATCGTTATCGGCGCGCAGCCGGTCCCAGCACGCTTTGAACACGGCCGCCGCAGCGGCCTTTTCTTTTTCTACCGTACGCGGCAGCTCTTTGCCGTCGGCATCGTATTTCCGTCCGCCCTGATGATTGCTGTAGCGGCGCGCGCGGGTGTAGCCCATCTGAATAAATTTGCGCGCCATATCCATACCGACAAAATCATCCTGCGCGCGATACGCCTCGAACAGCTGCATGATTTTTTCTGATGACTGCTGCGCCAGCTCGACGGTGCGAAAGCGCCAGTGCGGCAGAATTTCGCTTTTATAAGGTTCCACCATCAGCACCCCCTGCTCGCCGCGCCCGACCTGATACAGCTCCGGATGCTGACGGAAGTCGAGCTGTTTAAAATCCTGCTGGTAATTGAAGGGTTTCATCCCCTGGCCTCCTGTCCGTAACCATTACTGCGGTGAATTATTTCGCTGCCGCACTTTAGTGATGCTTTTTTCCACCGATAACATAACTACCGGCTCATTTGCTAAGAGATGCTCACATGTTCAACAAGATGAAAATTGTGACCGCCATTGTGGTTATTCTGGTGGTATTCACAGCCATGCAGGCCATATCCGGCTCGCTCTTTTTCTCCTCGCTGCGCGCGGGACAACATAATTTCACCGCCAGCAATCAGTTGTCTCATCAGCAGCGCGAGCTGGGCGACGGCTGGCAAACGCTGGTGAAAACCCGCGTCACCATCAACCGCGTGGCGATCCGTATTCTGAAAAATCAGACCGACGAGCAGTCGCTGGCGGCGATCAACAAGCTGCTACTGGCAGCCGGTGCCTCGCTGGAAGCGGCGCAGCAGCACTTCAATCAGTATAGAAGCTATCCGCGCATCGACGGCCAGAGTGCGTCGACCGCCGATCTGATCGACAATAAATTCAAAGCGTTTGCCGCGCTGCTGCAGCAGTCCGCCGTGTTTCTGAAAGCCAATAACTACGCGGCCTACGGCAACCTCGATGCGCAGCAGGCGCAGGATGAACTGGAACAGGCTTATCAGCAGTGGCGCGATGAAAACATGCAGCTGATTAATCAGCGCAGCCTGCAAAATGACAGCAACTATCAGCAGGTGCTGATCATGATTGCCGTCATCGCGCTGGTGGTGGTGCTGATGGTGGCGGCGGTATGGACGCTGGTACGCCGCGTGCTGCTGGCACCGATGCAGCAGGTGCAGCAGCAGATCGAGCGCTTTGCCGAAGGCGATTTGTCAGCCAGCCTGCAGGTGGCAGGCCGCAGTGAAATGGCGGCCATTGCCGCCAGCCTGAATCATATGCAGCAGGCGCTGCTTGGTACCATTAATAACGTGCGCGACAGCGCGGATGCCATTTTTGGCAGCGCCAGTGCCATCGCCAACGGTAATAACGATCTCTCGGCGCGCACCGAACAGCAGGCTGCCTCACTGGAAGAGACCGCCGCCAGCATGGAACAGCTGACCGCGACCGTGAAGCAGAATGCTGACAACGCGCGTCAGGCCACGAAGCTGGCGAAAACCGCGTCGGACACCGCCGATAAAGGCGGTAACGTGGTGGAAGGCGTGGTGAAAACCATGCGTGACATTGCGGACAGCTCGAAGAAAATCGCCGACATTACCAGCGTCATTGACGGTATCGCTTTCCAGACCAACATTCTGGCGCTTAACGCCGCGGTAGAAGCGGCGCGTGCCGGTGAGCAGGGGCGCGGCTTTGCGGTGGTAGCGGGCGAAGTGCGCAACCTGGCCCAGCGCAGCGCGCAGGCGGCGAAAGAGATCAAACTGCTGATTGAAAACTCCGTGCAGCGCGTGGATCTCGGTTCGCAGCAGGTCAGCAGCGCTGGCGATACCATGCAGGAGATTGTCAGCGCGGTGACGCGCGTCACCGACATTATGGGTGAGATTGCCTCGGCTTCCGATGAGCAAAGCCGCGGTATCGACCAGATTGGCCAGGCGGTAAATGAGATGGATCGCGTGACGCAGCAGAACGCCACGCTGGTGCAGGAATCGGCCAGCGCCTCGGCATCGCTGGAGCAGCAGGCCAGCCGATTGTCATCGGCGGTGGCGCGTTTCAACACCGGCGCACGCCCGGCCGCTGCGGTAACCGAGCGGGTGGTGAAACCGGTGCTGCCCGCCCCGACCCGCGCCCTGCCCGCGGCGGTGAGCCACGGTAACGACAACTGGGAAACGTTTTGATGCGCTGAGGCGTAAAAGGATACCGGTGCGCATGAATGCGCACCCTACAACAAGCAATGCCGCTGGACATTAATGTGCGAGCGGTAAAAAACGCGCAATGCCCTCATATCTCAATGTGCAGCCGACAATATGTTGCGCAATGACCTTGTAGGGTCGCCATTCATGGTGACCCAAATACTGCACTGACAAATATTTCCCCTGAATAGCGGCACCGTGGCTCCGGTTCATGCCTGCCAGCTCGAAAATCAGCTCTTCAGTTTCGGGTCCAGCGCATCGCGCAGGCCGTCGCCCAGCAGATTGAACGCCAGCACGGTGAGAAAAATCGCCAGGCTGGGGAAGATCGCCACGTGCGGTGCAATCACCATATCGGCGCGCGCTTCGTTGAGCATCGCGCCCCACTCCGGCGTCGGCGGCTGCGCGCCCAGGCCGAGAAAGGACAGGCTGGCAGCGGTGATGATCGAGGTGCCGATACGCATGGTGAAATAGACCACAATCGACGACACCGTACCGGGCAAAATGTGACGCATGATAATGGTCCAGTCGGAGGCACCAATACTGCGCGCCGACTCGATATAGGTCTGATGTTTCAGCACCAGCGTATTGCCACGCACCAGACGGGCAAATGCCGGAATACTGAAAATCGCCACCGCCACAATCACGTTGCTCATGCCGCTGCCCATTATCGCCACCACCGCGATCGCCAGCAGGATGCCGGGAAACGCAAACAACACGTCGCAGATGCGCATGGTGATACGATCCCACCAGCCTTCATAATAGCCCGCCAGCAGCCCCAGCACGGTGCCGATCACCGTGCCAATCGCCACCGAGAAGAAGCCGGCGATCAGCGAAATGCGCGTCCCGACCAGCACCCGGCTGAAGATATCGCGTCCAAGTGAATCGACGCCAAACAGATGCATCCACGACGGACCTTCGTTGAGCCGGTCGTAGTCAAAATAGTTTTCGGCATCAAACGGGGCGATCCACGGGGCGATAAACGCCACCACAATCAGCAGCAACACAAACGCGCCCGCCAGCAGCGCCACATGCTGACGGCGAAAGCGCCGCCAGAATTCACGCCACGGCGTGCGAACCCGGTTTTCCGTCATCAGCGGCAGGGATTTCAATGCCGCCTCGCGTCGCCAGTTCTTCAATTGCGACTCCTTACCTGTAGCGAATAGCCGGGTTGATCGCCGCGTAAAGCATATCGACGATCAGGTTAATCAGAATGAACTCCAGCGAGAACAGCAGCACCTCGGCCTGAATCACCGGGTAATCGCGCATCTCCACCGAATCCACCAGCAGACGACCCAGTCCGGGCCAGTTAAACACCACTTCCACCACAATCGAGCCGCCGAGCAGAAAGCCGAACTGCAGCCCCATCATGGTGACCACCGGAATCATGGCATTGCGCAGCCCGTGTTTGACCACCACCAGCGATTCGCGCACCCCTTTGGCACGCGCGGTGCGCATATAATCTTCCTGCATCACCTCAACGAACGAAGCGCGGGTAAAGCGCGCCATCACCGCGGCCACGGCGGCACCGAGCGTAATTGACGGCAGAATGTAGTGCTGCCAGCTGTCGGCGCCCACCGTTGGCAACCAGCCGAGCTCGACCGAAAAGACCTGCATCAGCAGCATGCCCAGCGCAAACGCCGGAAAGGAGATGCCGGAAACCGCCAGCGTCATGCCGATGCGGTCCGGCCAGCGATTGCGCCATACCGCCGAAACGATGCCGATCGCCATGCCAAACACCACCGCCCACACCATGCTGCTCAGCGTCAGCCACAGAGTAGGAAAAAAGCGCGCGGCAATTTCGGCAGAGACCGGCCGCTTTGACACCATCGACTGACCAAAATCACCCTGCAAAGCATTGAGGATAAAGTGCCAGAACTGCTGAATCAGCGGCTGATCGAGTCCCAGCTCCTGACGCACCAGCGCCACCACTGAGGCATCCGCTTCCGGTCCGGCAATCAGGCGCGCCGGGTCGCCCGGCAGCAGATGTACGAACAGGAACACCAGCACTGCGACAATCAGCAGCGTGGGAATCAGCCCGAGCAGGCGTTTAAGAAAATAGTTGAGCATGCGAAATCCCGCGCAGCATCGGCCAGCCCCGTAAGGCTGGCCGCGTCTGTTACTTCAGATCCGCCTCATCAAAATTGAATGAGGTATCGGGCATGACGTAAAAACCGGTCAGGTTTTTATTGTTCGCAGACAGCAGCTGCTCCACCACCAGCGGAATCCACGGGTGATCGTTCCAGATGCGGTCCTGCGCATCTTTATACAGTCTGGCTTTCTGGTCGCGATCGGTGGTCTTCAGCGCATCCGCCAGGTCTTTATCCACCTGCGGGTTGCTATAGAACGCGGTGTTGAAGATCGCCGGTGGCCACGAGCTGGTAGCGAACAGCGGCGTCAGCGCCCAGTCGGCTTCGCCGGTGGAGGCTGACCAGCCGGTGTAAAACATGCGCACCCCGCTCTCTTTCTGCCCTTTACTCTCTACTTCCGCCGCGCGCTGGCCGGCATCCATCGCCGTGACTTTTACCTTCACGCCTACCTGCGCCAGTTGCTGCTGGGTAAACTGCAGCACTTTCTGCGCGGTGCTGTGGTTATGCGATGACCACAGCGTGGTTTCGAAACCGTTCGGGTAGCCCGCTTCCTTCAGCAACTCGCGCGCTTTGGCCGGATCGTATTTGATGGCCGGATAGCTCTGGGCAAAATCAATGCGCGGCGGCACGATGCCGGTGGCTGGCGTGGCGTAACCGGCAAAGGCCACTTTCGCCAGCGCCTGGCGATTGATGGCGTACTCCAGCGCTTCGCGCACTTTCGGGTTATCGAACGGCTTTTGTGTCACGTTGAGGCTGATGTAACGCTGCATGATCGATGGTGTGGTCACCACATCCAGCTTGCTATTGCCCTGCAACAGTTTGGCCTGCTCTAACGGCACCGGGAAGGCAAAGCTGGCCTCACCGGTTTGCAGCATGGCCGCGCGGGTGTTGTTATCCACCACCGGACGCCAGGTAATGCTGTCGAGTTTTGGATAGCCCGGCTTCCAGTAGCCCGACCACTTTTTCACTTTGACAAAGTCGGTCTGGTTCCAGGTGTCAAAGGTATAAGGTCCGGTGCCTACCGGATGGAAACCGATGTCCTTGCCATATTTTTTCAGCGCGGTTGGCGAGATCATCACCGCAGCAGGGTGCGCCAGATTGTTGATAAACGCTGAGAACGGCTGCTTCAGGGTAATTTTCACCGTGGACGGATCGACCACTTCGGTGGTGGCGATATATTTAAACAGGTTATAGCGCTTGAGATGGTTGTCCGGATTGCTGGCGCGGTCGAGGTTGACCTTCACCGCTTCGGCATTGAAATCCGTGCCATCCTGGAATTTCACGCCCGGACGCAGTTTGATGGTGTAAGTCAGCCCATCGCTGCTGGCCTGATAGCTTTCGGCCAGTACGTTGACCAGCTTCATGTCTTTATCGAAGCCGAACAGGCCCTGATAGAAAGACTTGGCCACCGCCTGCGACAGCGTGTCGTTGGCGTCGTACGGATCCAGCGTGGTGAAGGTCGACGCCACGGCAATCACCGCATCTTTGGCCGCCCAGGCGGGCAGCGCCAGCGCCGAACTCAACAACCCGGCAGTGATAACCCCTTTTCGCATGATATGGTGCATCGTTATCGTTCTCCTGTAGTCCCTGTCTTGCGCGCCCTGCACAGAGGGCGCGGTTGGTTGCTGCTCAGGCGCCGCTAATGGCATGGCGGGCGACAAAATGGCCCGGCGCCACTTCCAGTAACGGTGCCACTTCCGGCTCATCACCCAGCGGGCGAATCGGGCTGGGGATCTCATCGACCATCAGCGCCCGCTCGCGGTGCCGATGCGCCGGATCGGCCACCGGCACCGCGGCCATCAGTTTTTTGGTATAAGGATGGCGCGGCTGTTCGAATACCGCCTGACGCGGTCCCATCTCCACAATCTGTCCGAGATACATCACCGCAACGCGATGGCTGATGCGCTCCACCACCGCCATGTCGTGCGAAATAAACAGGAAGGCGATGCCAAATTCACGCTGTAAATCCAGCATCAGATTGATGATCTGCGCCTGGATCGACACATCCAGCGCGGAGACGGATTCGTCGGCGATCACCACTTTAGGATTGAGTGCCAGCGCGCGTGCGATGCAGATACGCTGGCGCTGACCGCCAGAAAACTCGTGCGGGTAGCGCTGCGCGTGTTCGGGTAGCAGACCGACGCGTTCCAGCAGCCAGGCGACGCGTTTCTCTGCCTGCGTGCGCCCCATGCTGCGATGCACCAGCAGCGGCTCCATAATTGAAAAGCCGACGGTAAGGCGCGGATCGAGCGACGCATACGGATCCTGAAAGATAAACTGAATATCGCGGCGCAGCGTGGCCAGCGCCCTGCCCTGCAGTGCATCAATGCGCTGGCCGTCAAAGGTGATGCTGCCGCCCTGGCTGGCGACCAGCCGCAGCAGCGAGCGTCCGGTGGTGGATTTGCCGCAGCCGGACTCGCCCACCAGCGCGAGGGTTTCGCCTGCATAAAGATCGAAACTGACTTTTTCCACCGCGTGGACGCGGCGCTTCACCCGATTGAGCAGCCCGCCACGAATATCAAAGCGCGTCACCAGATCGCGCACCTGTAAAATCGGCGGACGATCGTGACGCACGGTATCCTGCGGCGTGCTGGCCTCTTCGCGGCCGTTGGTATGCAGCAGCGGAAACTTCGCCGGCAGCGGCTGGCCGCTCATCGCCCCGAGCTTTGGCACGGCCGCCAGCAGCGCGCGGGTATACGGCTGCTGCGGCGCGTCGAACAACTGCTGCACCGGCGCGCGCTCAACCACATCGCCGCGATACATCACCTGCACGCGATCGGCCATCTCCGCCACCACGCCCATATCATGGGTAATAAAGATGACGCCCATCTGCATCTCTTTTTGCAGCACACGAATCAGCTGCAGAATCTGCGCCTGGATGGTGACGTCCAGCGCGGTGGTCGGCTCATCGGCAATCAGCAGCGCCGGCTTGCACGACAGCGCCATGGCGATCATCACGCGCTGGCGCATACCGCCGGAGAGCTGATGCGGATAGCGCGACAGCACATTGTGCGCTTCCGGAATGCGCACCAGATCCAGCATGCGTCGCGCTTCGGCCTGCGCCTGCTGGTGACTTTTACCCTGATGCAAACGAATAGATTCGGCGATCTGTTCACCGACGGTGAACACCGGGTTGAGCGACGTCATCGGCTCCTGAAAGATCATCGCCATGTCCGCACCGCGCACCCGGCGCATCTGGCTGGCGGACGCCCGCATCACATCCAGCACCTCGCCGTTGCGCCGCCGCAGCAGAATTTCACCGCTGACCGCGCCGCCGGCCTGTGCAATCAGACGCATCAGCGCCAGCGACGTCACCGATTTACCCGAGCCCGATTCGCCCACCAGCGCCAGCGTTTCTCCGCGATGCAGATCGAGTGAAAGCTGCCGCACGGCGTCCGTCACGCGCCCTTCATGCTCAAAGCGCACGCAGAGATCGCGTACCGCCAGCACCTGCTGCGGCGCAAACTGCTGCTGTAGATCCGTCATGCCTGCTCCTTAGCTGTCGCGGTAAATCGCCACCTCAACCTCGCCGCCCACATAAGCGAATCCGCGGTACATGCCTTCGCTGTTAAACGGCAGCGCCACGTTGCCGTGGGCATCAACGGCAATCAGCCCGCCGCTACCCTCCAGCTCCTGCACTTTGTCATGAATCACGCTGGCGGTGGCCTGTTGTAGCGAACGACCGCCATATTCCATCTGCGCTGAGACATCGTAAGCCGCCAGCGTACGAATAAACACTTCGCCGGTACCGGTACAGGAGACCGCCACGGTGGCGTTGTTGGCATAGCAGCCGGCGCCCGCCAGCGGTGAATCGCCGACGCGGCCCGCCTGCTTGTTGGTCATGCCGCCGGTGGAGGTGGCAGCCGCCAGATTACCCTGCAAATCGAGCGCCACCGCGCCCACGGTACCAAATTTGCGATCCGGGTCCAGCGGATCGCTCCCCTGCACCGCGCCATCATGATCCAGCAGCATTTGTTCGCTGCCCAGCGCGCGCTGCAGTTGCTCCCAGCGTTCTGGCGTCGAGAAGAAATCAGGCTCGACCGGCGTCAGCCCCTGTTGCGCGGCAAAGGCTTCCGCCCCACTGCCAATGAAGAGCACGTGCGGACTGGCTTCCAGCACTTTACGCGCGGCAAGAATCGGATTGCGGATCCGGCTGACGCCAGCGACGGCGCCGATATCCAGCGTACGGCCATCCATCAGGCTGGCATCCAGTTCATGGGTGCCCTGATGGGTGAACACGGCCCCTCTGCCGGCATTGAACAGCGGACACTCTTCCAGCAGCCGCACCGCTTCGGTCACGGCATCCAGCGCGCTACCGCCGCTGGCCAGAATCTGCTGGCCGGCGCTGACAATCGCGGCCAGTTGCTGACGATAGTGCTGCTCTTTTTCGGCGCTCATTGCCGCACGCGTAATCGCGCCGGCGCCGCCGTGAATTGCGATAACTGCTTTAGCCATAACCGTTACCCTGTCAAGGAATCAGAGCCAAAAACACTGATTTAGAATGGTTTTCATCTTTTTTTGGCAATTTTCGACTATAGGAAGCCCCTCCCTGCTTGTAAAGCAGAAAGTGTATCAGCGGTCATAACCTTTTAATGTGGATTATGCTTTTTTGTGAATTAAGGGAGAGAACGCACCAGCTTTAATATTATGGCTGGCGCGCTTACGTCTGGCACCGGCAAGGCAGTGAATAACCTATTTCCCCTTACTTTCTGTGTGTCTTCAGTGCCGGTTAAAAATCGTGCTGACCAAAGCTGGCTGCGTCTTTGTCGGCACTCACAGTCTCGACACGCTTCAGGCCAGCCTGCGCCAGGTATGGACTGGCAAACAGGTCGCTACCGACACGTTTAATTCGGCCGTGGCACTCGCAGAATCGCTCGGCGCTGACCGTCAGACCGCCATGAATGTCGGCCTGACGGTAGATATCGCCATTCCAATGGCATTTGCCTTTGCAGCCGGAGCAGAGCGCGTCATCGCGGTGCGTGCCGGGCGGGTCAAAATCGCCGAGCATGAGTCGCTTTCAGGGCGAACACCCGGTGGGCACACGATTGAGCGACATATCGGCAAAACGCCGGATGAGCTGCGGGAGAGGCTTCGTAATCGGCCTCGTCTCGATGAAGCCAGTAGCTTTAAGTCTCTGAGCGAGGCGGAAGCACTGATCAGTAAGGTGCTGGCAGATAACAAGCATCAAATTCAGATGTGGGTGAAAATATCCCTCCAGGCTTGCAAGCCCGCATGCGCCTGAGTCGGCGTTTTTCACATCCGGTTGGTATAGTCGTGAGTAAAGGGCGTGAAGAGGTTGAGACCTGCTACGCCGTTCGCGTCATACTGGATTTTAAGCCCTACAACGGCAAACCTTACTTTATCATTACCGCTTTCCCGGAGTTATGATGGACCGTATCAGTATCAATGAACTGGATAATTTTATTGGCATCTGGTTTGGGCAGGATTATGACCTGTTTGAACCGGGTGATGAGATCGAGCCCAAAATCGAGGCGTATATCAGAGAAGCGCATAAAGGAAACCTGCACGCCATGCTGGCAGACATCGAGCTGTTTCTGGCAGAGTGCGATGACGTCGAATCTGATTTCCGCGACCGCTATAAAAGAGAGTTTGTTCCGGCCAACTGGGATACCACTGCGGGCGCGTTTCTGTCACTGGTGCATAAGAAAGTATCTGCCGCACTCACATCATAACGTCAGCACGGTTGTTAACATGACTCTCACTTTCAGTCTGAACAAAGCATGTTCGCCGGCGGATTCGTCACCGCGCACTAATTTCCATTCCCTTTAATCTCGCATGTGACTCAGCCGACAACAGCCACCATAATAGGCAGCATTCGCCTTTAACCCGACAGAGATGGACATGGAACCTTTTACCGCCGGACTGATTTCCCTTGAAGACGCGCAGCAGAAAATGCTGCAGCAGCTGCAACCGATTAGCGATTGCCTGAGCGTCGCGCTGGCCGATGCCGCCGGGCGCATTACCGCGAAGCCGGTGATTTCGCCGCTGGACGTGCCGCCGTTCGATAACTCTGCGATGGACGGCTACGCGCTGCGCCTGAGCGACCTGTCCGCTGACCGCGTGCTGCCGGTAGCGGGCAAAGCGTTTGCCGGCGCCCCGTTTAATGGCGAGTGGCCAGTCGGCAGCGTGATTCGCATTATGACCGGCGCACCCGTCCCCGCCGGCTGCGACGCCGTGGTAATGCAGGAGCAAACCGAATCGCGTGACGGCGGCATTGTTATCACCGCGCCAGTGCGTGCCGGGCAAAATATTCGCCGCATCGGGGAGGATATTCAGGCCGGTAAGCAGGTACTGGATGCCGGCGTGCGGCTCGGTGCCGCGGAGCTGCCGCTGCTGGCGTCGCTGGGTATTGTGGAGGTCAGCGTGCTGCGTAAGCTGCGCGTGGCCATTTTCTCCACCGGTGACGAACTGCAGGCGGTCGGCCAGCCGCTGGCCGAGGGCCAGATTTATGACACCAACCGCTTCACCGTGGCGCTGATGCTGCGCAAACTTGGCTGCGAGGTGATCGACCTCGGCGTGATCGCTGACGATCCTGCGAAGCTGCGCCAGGCCTTCAGCGAAGCCGATCGCCAGGCCGATGTGGTGATCAGCACCGGCGGCGTGTCAGTGGGCGAGGCGGATTTCACCAAAGCGATGCTCGAAGAGCTGGGCGCGATTACCTTCTGGAAACTGGCGATCAAACCCGGCAAGCCGTTTGCCTTTGGCCGTCTGGCCAACAGCTGGTTCTGCGGGTTGCCTGGCAATCCGGTGTCGGCGGCCGTGACCTTCTATCAGCTGGTGCAGCCGCTGCTGGCCACGCTGACCGGCCAGACCACGCGCATCATGCCGCTGCGCCAGCGCGCGCGCGCAACGCAGCGTCTGAAGAAAGCGCCGGGCCGACTCGATTTTCAGCGCGGCATCCTCAGTCGCGGCGATGATGGCGTACTGGAAGTGCGCAGCACCGGTGCGCAGGGCTCGCACGTGTTCAGTTCCTTTGCGCTGGCCGACTGCTTTATTGTGCTGGAGCGCGATCGCGGTGACGTTGAGCCAGGCGAATGGGTTGATGTCGAGGCCTTCAACAGCCTGCTGGAGGGCTAATGCACACAGAGCTGAGCGATGAAGAGATGCTGCGCTACAACCGGCAGATTGTGCTGCGCGGCTTCGATTTCGACGGCCAGGAACGGCTAAAAGCCTCACGGGTGCTTATCGTTGGCCTGGGCGGACTGGGCTGTGCTGCCGCGCCCTATCTTGCCGCCGCCGGCGTCGGCCATCTGACGCTGCTGGATTTCGATCGCGTCAGCCTGAGTAATCTGCAGCGCCAGATTCTGCACAGCGATGCGCGCATCGGCATGGCTAAAGTCGCCTCGGCCCGTCAGCAGCTGGCGGCGCTCAATCCGCACTGCACGCTGGAGGCGATCGATGCGCAGCTGGATGAAGCCGCGCTCGGCGAACTGATTGCGCGTCACGATGCGGTGCTGGACTGCAGCGACAATGTCACCACGCGCGAACAGGTGAACCGCGGATGTTTTCAGCATCGGGTGCCGCTGATCTCCGGCGCCGCCATTCGTATGGAAGGCCAGCTCAGCGTATTTACCTGGCAGCCCGGCGAGCCCTGCTATCGCTGCATCAGCCGCCTGTTCGGCGAGCAGACGCTGAGCTGTGTCGAAGCCGGCGTGATGGCTCCGCTGGTCGGCGTGGTGGGTGCGATGCAGGCGATGGAAACGCTGAAGGTGCTGAGCGCCTTTGGCCAGCCGGCCAGCACGCGACTGCTGATGTACGATGCGATGAGCGCCGAGTTTCGCAGCCTGAAAGTGGCGCAGGATGCGCAATGTGAAGTGTGTGGCAAGCGTGAGGAATAACGCCGGGGCGTGACATAAGCGTCAGGTATTGCTGAGCGGCGCAAATTATCAGGCGATAAATTGCGCCGCTGATGATGGCGGCTGCTAAACGGCTACGCCATTAGACGATGCCCTGGCTGCGCAGGTAATCTTCGTAGTTGCCGGTGAAGTCAACGATGCGATCGCCTTTCATCTCGATCACGCGCGTCGCCAGCGAGCTGACGAACTCACGGTCGTGCGAGACGAAAATCAGCGTGCCTTCGTACATCTCCAGCGCCATGTTCAGTGACTCGATCGACTCCATATCCAGGTGGTTGGTCGGTTCGTCCATCACCAGGATGTTTGGCTTCTGCATCATCAGCTTGCCAAACAGCATGCGGCCCTTCTCACCACCGGACAGCACTTTCGCTGGCTTCTTAATGTCGTCGTGGCTGAACAGCAGACGACCCAGAATACTGCGCACCGCCTGCTCGTCGTCACCTTCCTGCTTCCACTGACTCATCCAGTCGAACACGCTCAGGTCGTCAGCAAAATCTTCGGCGTGATCCTGCGCGTAATAACCAATGCGCGCATTCTCCGACCATTTCACCGTGCCGCTATCCGGCTGCAGTTCACCGACCAGCGTTTTCAGCAGCGTGGATTTACCAATACCGTTGGCGCCGAGGATGGCCAGTTTCTCACCCACTTCCAGCAGCAGGTTAAGATTTTTAAACAGCGGACCGTTATCAAATCCTTTGGTCAGCGCTTCCACTTCCAGCGCATTACGGAACAGCTTTTTATCCTGCTCGAAACGAATATACGGGTTCTGACGGCTGGAGGCTTTTACCTCATCCAGTTTGATTTTATCAATCTGCTTCGCGCGCGAAGTGGCCTGACGCGATTTTGAGGCGTTGGCGCTAAAGCGGCTAACGAAGGATTGCAGATCGGCAATTTGCGCTTTCTTCTTGGCGTTATCCGCTAATAAACGCTCGCGCGCCTGGGTCGCCGCCGTCATATATTCGTCATAATTGCCGGGATAAACGCGCAGCTCACCGTAATCCAGATCCGCCATATGCGTACACACCATATTCAGGAAGTGACGGTCATGCGAAATGATGATCATGGTACTGTCACGTTCGTTCAGCACCTGCTCCAGCCAGCGAATGGTGTCAATATCCAGGTTGTTGGTCGGTTCGTCGAGTAACAAAATATCCGGGTTAGCAAATAATGCCTGCGCCAGCAGCACACGCAATTTCCAGCCTGGGGCAATTTCACTCATCGGACCGTAATGCTGCTCCACCGGAATGCCCACGCCGAGTAATAATTCTCCGGCGCGTGATTCGGCACTGTAACCGTCCATTTCACCGTAGGCGACCTCAAGGTCGGCGACTTTATAGCCTTCCTCTTCGCTCATTTCCGGCAATGCATATATGCGATCGCGCTCCTGCTTCACCGCCCACAATTCCTGGTGACCCATAATCACGGTATCCAGCACGCTATATTGCTCGAAAGCAAACTGATCCTGGCGAAGCTTACCGATGCGCTCATTGGGGTCGAGGGAAACATTTCCGTTAGTCGGAACCAGGTCGCCGCCCAGTATTTTCATGAAGGTCGATTTACCGCTGCCGTTCGCACCGATTAAACCGTAACGATTACCGCCGCCAAATTTAACGGAGATATTCTCAAACAGTGGCTTACTGCCGAACTGCATAGTGATATTGCTGGAAACTAACACGGCATTGACCTTTGTTACGCAGTGGAGGAAAAAACAGCGGGCATTATGCCAGAAGCGGCCTGGATGAGCCACCTCTGCACCCGGATACGCAGAGGCAAGGCGGAGAACACCTTGTTGCCAGAGGTAAAATAATTGCGACCGTGCCGGACAGGTTATCCACGGCGCGGGAAGTGAACCGCCGCCCGTGCCCGGAGCGAGGCCAATAAAAAAGCCGGAGACGCTGACGCCTCCGGCTCCCGCTTACAAGGATTGTGCAGATTATTTGATCAGGAAGCTGTCGAGGCTTTTACCTGCATCCAGCGCTTTTTTAATCGCAGCTGGGGTACGGCCCTGACCGGTCCATGATTTCTCTTCACCGTTTTCGTCGGTGTAAGAATATTTCGCCGGACGCGGCGCACGCTTGGCGCGTTTTTTACCGGTTTCCAGTGCACCCAGTAATTCGTTCGGGTCGATACCGTCTGCCAGCAGCATTTCACGATATTTAGACAGCTTCTCTTCTTTTTCGCGGTTCTGCGCTTCTTCCGCTTCAACTTCGTCGCGGCGCTCAGTCACCACGACGGTTAATTTTTCCAGAATTTCTTCCAGATCGCTCAGTGGCAGTTCACGAGCCTGTGCACGTAATGTGCGAATGTTGTTCAGAACTTTAAATGCGTCACTCATCACAATGTCCTTGCTTAAGGGGGTTAAATAAACTGTAGTGGCAAGATTACCCAATTCAAATAAAAAAATAAATTAATTTTGCAGACCGGATTAATCCGAATGGATTAGCATATTCCTGGCAGGCGCGTTTAAACCCAATGTGCGGCGTGAATTAACGGTGAATTAACATCAGCGGTTCAGTACCACCGGCTGGAACTGGAATCGATTTCATTGCTTATTCACGCGTAGGAAACAAGCGTTTAGCGCTTATTGTGCGCTGAGGCAGAAGTCAGCATAAAGGTAAAAAAACATTAATAGTGTAAGTAAAATCCGTTTTTAACGCGGATGGCATTAGCGTCACAGATGCGAGCAATATCTCATTTTGCCATTAAATAAATAAAAAAAGGCCGGTTGTTCACCGGCCATCATGCAAAAATCGTATGTCTGTGGTTATCCGCTTTTCTTCACTGCCGGTCGCAATACCTGGGGTGCCGGCGCATCAGACAGCCGGTCGTGCAAATAATGTTCAATCTGCTCCAGCGAACGATGGCGTGTTTCCGGTACCCAGCGAATAACAAAAATCGCGCCGCCTATGCCAATCAGCGCGAAAATAAAGAACGCGCCGGATAAGCCAACCGACGCCAGCAGCACCGGGAACAGCAGAGAAATAAGAAAATTAGCGATCCACAACGCAAATACCGCGCCGCCCATAAAAATACCGCGTAACCGTGTGGGAAAAATTTCTGACAGCAGCAGCCAGGTAACCGGCGATAACGCGCCCTGCTGGAAACTCAGAAACATCAGCATACCCAGCAGCACCATATAACTGCGCAAGATATCCGGCTGACCGTTAACTGTTTCCGGCATC
The DNA here is from genome assembly GCF_016643525.1 of Pantoea sp. Morm. Lineage (NCBI taxonomy): Bacteria > Pseudomonadati > Pseudomonadota > Gammaproteobacteria > Enterobacterales > Erwiniaceae > Pantoea > Pantoea sp. Morm. The sequence continues at coordinate 100,408 of NZ_VOQX01000002.1, forward strand.
AGGTAACTGACGGTGCCAATAAACACCAGACAGGCGGTACAACCAAACTGACCTATCATCGTCATGGTGCGGCGACCGATGCGCCCCAGCAGCCAGATCCCCACAAAGGTCATTAATACCGAGACCGCGCCATTGGCAATGGTGGCAAACAGCGCAGCGTCATTGCTCATCCCCACCGCTTTCAGCATGGTCGGCGCGTAGTACATGATGGTATTCACGCCGGTCAGTTGCTGGATGGCGGCAATACCGATACCGATCAGGAACAGTTTGATCAGCCATGGCTGGCGCAGTTCCCGCAGACGCGGACGCTGCTGTTGCTCGTCCGACAGCGTCTCTTCGATCTCCATCATCTCCCACTCAACATCTTCGCGCGCGCGGGTGCGTTCCAGAACCTTGCGCGCCTCAGCGAGACGGCCTTTCATGGCATACCAGCGCGGCGTGTCCGGCATAAACATCATCCCGAACCACAGCAGCACCGCCGGCAGCGTGGCGACCGCCAGCATCCAGCGCCAGGTCGTGTCGCCCCCCCAGGCCGCGTTGAAGCCGGCGTTCGACATATAGGCCAGCATCTGGCCGGAAACGATCATCAGCTCCTGCATGGTCACCAGCTGACCCCGTTTGTTGGCCGGTGCCATTTCGGCGATATACACCGGTACGGTGGCGGACGCACCGCCCACGGCCACGCCAAGGACCAGGCGGAAGAAAATCATCCAGCTGACATCAGGTGCCAGTGCGGTACCCAGCGCGCCGAGTGCAAAAATAATCGCCAGTACCAGAATAATTTTTCTCCGCCCGACCGCGGCGGCAAAGTGACCGGAAGCCAGTGCGCCAAACGCCGCGCCGAACAGCAGACTGCTGGTCACCAGCCCGGTGGTAAATGGGGTGAGATGCAGATCGTCGCCCATGAATAACAGTGCGCCGGAGATCACGCCGGTATCGTAGCCAAACAGCAAACCACCGAGGGTGGCAATCAGCGCAATGACTTTCACAAAAGGCTCGGTGCGCGTGCTACTGTTTGGCCCTGATGCCGGATTGGGCGTCATCCAGGTTTCGCGGGACATAACCAACTCCTTTCCTGAGATAAGAAGCCTTAAAATAGATTATTTCCACCACAATGAATAAATATGAAATTTAAATTTTGCGCCACGGGTCATTATCTTTGCCTTTAATTGAGATAATGATCACACAACCTGATTCAGGGCGCAGAGAAGTCAGTGCAAATTTTGCACAACAAACAGAAGGGAGAATATTTATTTCAAGGAAGGCGCTGACCGCACGCCGTGAATGCGGTCAGCGATGGCAGATTAATTGACTGCGGTGGCCGGACCAAAGACGTCATAGTCCGGCAGCGTCACCTGCTGATACGGCTCCCAGCCGCCGCCCAGCGCTTTATACAGCGCTACCAGGTCCAGTGCGCTTTGCATGCGCGCCTGGGTGGATTGCGCCTGCGACTGCGCCAGCTGGCGCTGGGCATCCAGCACCTCAAGGAAGGTGGAGATGCCCTGTTTGTAACTGTCACTGGCGAGGTCAAAGGCGCGCTGCAGTGCGCCGGTAGTCTCATCCAGCGCGGTAACCTGTTGCTGATCGGCGCGGTAGCTGACCAGCGCATTTTCCACATCCTGCAGCGCCGTCAGTACCGTCTGGCGATAATCGAGCGCCGCGCTCGCCTGCTGCGCGCGCGCCAGTTTCACGCTGGAAACCAGACGTCCGCCCTGAAAAATCGGGATCGACAGCGCCGGGCCGACGCTGAAGAAGTGGCTGCTCCAGTCGTCAAGGTAGCTGGCATCGGTGTTGCGCACCCCCAGCTGCCCGGTGAGCGACAGGCTGGGGAACAGGTTCGCGACCGATACGCCGATATTGGCGGTCTGTGCATGCAGATTCGCTTCAGCCTGGCGGATATCCGGACGACGACGCGCCAGCGTCGATGGAATGCCCACCGCCACCAGCTTCGGCAACGCCGGCAGCGCTTTGCTGCTCATCAGTTCGTTATCCAGTGCGCCCGGCGTTTTGCCCAGCAGCACTGCCAGGCCGTTCATCGCCTGACGCTCCTGGGCCTGATACTGCGGCAGCTGCGCGTTAAGGGAGGCCAGCTGCGCACGGGCATTCTCAACATCGGTGAGCGGCGCCAGACCGTTACGCTGCTGGCTCTGCGTCAGCTCCCAGGTTTGCTGCGCCACGTTGATTTGCTGTTGCAGCGTTGCCAGCACCGCCTGCGCGCCGCGCAGCTGCAGATACGCGCGCGCGACCTCGGCTTCCAGCGACACCAGCGCATCGTTACGCTGCTCAATCGCCGCCTGCTGCTGCGCGTCCGCCATCTCCATCTGGCGTCGTACTTTGCCCCATAAATCCAGTTCCCAGCTGGCGTCAAAGCTGCCCTGATACAGCGTGACCGAATGGGTCAGACCGTTGAGCTGATCTGCCACGTCATCATCCACCTGATCGTACACCCCGTTGGATTTCAGCATGCCTTTCAGGCCGAGCTGCTGACGCGTCACTTTGGCGGAGCCGTTAAGCGACGGGAACAGCCCGCCACGTGCCTGCGCCAGCTGTTCGCGCGCACCGGCGATGCGCAGCACCGACTGTTGCAGCGTCAGGTTGCCGGCGATGGCGCGCTCAATCAGGCTATCGAGCTGAGGGTCGTTAAAGCTTTTCCACCACGAAGGATTGGTCGCGGACGCCAGCGGTTTTGAGGCTTCCTGAGAGGGCAAATCACGGTAGCTACCGGGCGTGTGCGCCTGCGGCGGCTGATAATCGGGCCCGACGGCACAACCCGCCAGCAGCATGGACAGCGCCAGCAGCGTCAGCGACGGCGTAACGCGCGAAGAGGTGATCATGTTAATGTGCTCCTGCACTGCCTTCGCTCTTGATCGGCGAAAGCAACCAACAAAAAGGAATCAATAGCACGGCGACAATGCTCAGGCCCATGAACACGTCGATGTAAGCCAGAATACGCGCCTGGGCAATCATCTCCTGATAGAGCTGACCGCTGGCCAGCGTCAGCGGATCGCCCACCGCACTGGTAAAGTCACGAATCGCCTGCGCCCAGTGCTGCAGCGTGAGGTTGAACTGCTCATTGAGCGGCGACATGTTGTGCACCATGTGGGCCGATCGCACCTGTTCACGTTCGGTGATGCCGGCAGTGGCCAGCGAGATGCCGATCGAACCGGCCACGTTACGAAACATGGTGAACAGCGCGGAGGCATCCGCATTCAGGCGCTGCGGCACGGTGATAAAGGCAATGGTGGTGAGCGGCACAAACAGGAAGCCGAGGCCAATCGACTGCGCGCTGCGCATCAGCACCAGCGTGGTGAAATCCACGTTGGGCGTCAGGGTGCTGGAATAGAAGAAGGCCAGCGCCAGACAGGTAAAGCCAAAGGCGATGATGTAGCGTGTCTGCACAATCGGCATCAGCTTCAGCACCAGCGGGATGGTGAGCACGATCAGGACCGCGCCGGGCGACAGCACCAGCCCGGACCAGGTGGCGGTATAACCGAGATCCTGCTGTGCCAGCTGCGGTAACACCACCGAGCTGCCATAAAGAATCATCGCCATGCCCGCCATCAGCAGACCGGCCACCCAGAAGTTACGATCCTTCATCACCGTGATATCCACCACCGGCTTGCGTGCATACAGCAGCCAGTAAACCGCACCGACGATGCCGACGGCCGCCAGCATGGCAAACAGGCGAATGAAGTGTGAAGCGAACCAGTCTTCGTCTTCACCGCGATCGAGAAACACCTGCAAACAGCCGAGACCCAGGGTAATCAGGCTGATGCCGATATAGTCGATTTTCAGCCGGCCCTTCTCCCACTTGCGCTCCCACGGCGGATCTTCCAGTAGCTGATAGATCGCCAGCACCGTGAGGATCCCCACCGGAATATTAATAAAGAACACCCAGCGCCAGCTGTAGTTGTCGGTGATCCAGCCACCGAGCGTCGGGCCAATGACCGGCGCGACGATAATGGCAATCGATGACAGGCCAAAAGCCTTGCCGCGATCTTCCGGCTTGAAGTAATCCAGCAGCACCGACTGCTGCACCGGTTGCAGCCCGCCGCCGAAGAAGCCCTGCAGTACGCGGAACAGAATGATTTGCCACAGCTCGGTGGCAATGCCGCACAGGAAGGAGCAGATGGTAAACATCACGATGCAGATCAGGAAGAACTGCTTGCGCCCAAACAGGCGGCTGAAAAAGGCCGAGATCGGCAGCACAATGCCATTGGCGACCAGATAGGAGGTCAGTACCCAGGTGGATTCATCGTAGCTGGATGACAGCGACCCGGCGATGTGCGGCAGCGCGACGTTAACGATGGTGGTGTCCAGAATCTCCATGAACACCGCTAGCGTTACCGTGATGGCAACCAGCCAGGGATTGCTGGCCGGACGCCAGCTTTCGCTCGCACTCATTCCACCGTCACCTTCGGTTCAACCGACAGGCCAAGCGGCAGCGGGTGATTCGGGTCGAGTCCTTTATCAATCACAATTTTCACCGGTACGCGTTGCACGATCTTCACGTAGTTACCGGTGGCGTTTTCGGCCGGGAAGGTAGAGAAGCGCGAGCCGGAGCCCATCTGCACGCTGTCGACGTGCCCTTCCAGCTTCATGTCCGGCCAGGCATCAACGCCAATCTCCACTTTATCGCCCGAATTCATGCGCGCCAGCTGCGACTCTTTGAAGTTGGCGGTGATCCAGATATCCGGCGATACCAGCGAAAACAGCGCGCTGCCGGCCTGCACCAGCGTACCGGGCTGCACGTTGCGTTTGGTAACGAAACCGTCATACGGCGCCCGCACTTCGGTGTAAGAGAGGTTAAGCTCGGCAGTGTTGAGCTGAGCCCGGGCTTGTTCGACCTGCTGCTGCCGCGCTTCGACATTGGTTTCCTGCTGGCGAATCTGCAACTGCACCTGCGAGGCCACTTCGACCTGCGCTTTGGCGCTCTGCAGCTGCGCTTCAGCCGAGCGTAACTGCGCAGCGGCGGTATCAATGTTGCGCTGCGAGGTTGCGCGCGGGTCAACACCGCGCTGACGACGGTAATCCGCCTGCGCATTGAGTAAATTGGCCTGCGCCCGCGCCTGGTCGGCCAGCGCCTGATCGCGCTGCGCCGGATATTGCACCCGCGCCAGCGCCAGCTGCGCCTGAGCCTGATGCAGCTGCGCCTGCGCCAGACCGAGCTGTGCTTTGGCCTGATCGCGCTGTGCGGCGTTGTCACGCGGATCGATCAGCACCAGCAGATCGCCCTTCTTCACCCGCTGGTTATCTTTTACCAGCAGCTGCACCACGTAGCCCGACGCTTTGGGCGCGATGGTCACGGCATCGCCTTCGGTGAACGCATCGTCGGTGGTTTCAATGTTGCGCGTGCTAAACCAGAACCAGAATCCCACCAGCAGCATAATCACCACCACAATCGCCAGAATGATCAGCGGCTTTTTGCCGGGGCGTTTACGGGGTGATTGCTCGTTATCCTGACTGGAATCTGACGTGTTGTTGTCTTTTTGCTCATCGGCGGATGGCGGATTGTGGTTTTCACTCATAATTTGTCATCACTGGCTGGTAATCCCGATCCCCGGGCGAAACGGTCAACTTAACCTTAGATGGGAAATTGACAAATGCCAGTGTAACTTTACATAAGCTAACATCCGACGCATTTTCTGCCACATCACTTAACGCGCTGATAAATCAGCGCGTCTTGCAAAGGCGGACAGGTGGGTCAGGGTTAACGCAGCAGCTGTAACAACAGCCAGCCGCACAGCATCGACCAGGCAAGCATCGGCAGGGAAAACAGATGGAAACGCCACCACACTTTGGCGTCCTGTGCCATGCGCAGCGCAATCAGGTTGGCCAGCGATCCCGGCAGCAGGCCAAAGCCGCCGATATTCACCGCCCAGGCCAGCACTTCGGAAGGCGGGACTTTTTGTAACAGCAGAATAGTGGCCGGCACGTTGCTGATCACCTGTGACAGGCCAATCGCCAGCAGATAGATACCGCCCTCGCCCAGCTGACCGATGGCGGCAAAATGCGGCTGCAGAACTGGCAGGTGCATCAGTAAAAAGACATCAATGAACATCGCCACGAATACCAGCAGCAGGCTCCAGTCGATGGTCGCCAGCACCTGACGCGCCATCAGCAGAAAACAGCCCGCCACCAGCAGCAGCGCCCAGCCGGTGAGTTTCAGCTCCAGCGCGACGATAAACACCACGTACAGCAGCACGCTGACGATAAACAGCGGTTTCTGCCACTGCTGATTGCCTGGCGCATCATGCTTCTCAATGCTGCGCGCCGGGAAGCTAAACCACGTCAGCACCACCAGCGTCAGCATCAGCATCGCCGCCAGCGGTGCCATCTGACCGATGAAACCGGCCACGCTGAGCGTGCCGTGGCTCCACAGCAGGATATTTTGCGGGTTGCCGACCGGCGTCAGCAACGAGCCGGCGTTGACCGCCAGCGCTTCAAAGATGATCAGCCGGGAGATAGGCAGGCGCGAGAACTTGCGCAGCGTCAGCGTGAGCGGCACCAGGATAAACAGCGCTACATCATTGGTCAGGAAGGTCGAGAGCAGCGCCGCCGCGCACACCATAAACAGCGCCAGCGTGCGTTCGTGCTGGAAGCCCTGCGCCAGCCGCGCACCGAGCACATCAAAATAGCCGCTGTTTTCCAGCCCTTTTGTCAGCATCAGCAAACCGGTGAGCGTCATGATGGTGTGCCAGTCAACGGCGGCGGGCAGCTGCGGCCAGCGGTAATCCGCCAGCGGCAACAGAATCACGCCCAACAGCAACAGTAAATGCAAAACGCGGTCACGCATTAAGGAACGAAGCACGATGGGCATGATGGCAGAAGGCCTTGTAGGTTAGCGATTCTCGTAAAATTTCTGGAACACGGCGAGGGTTTCATCACTGACGTGATGCTCGAGCCCTTCGGAATCCCGGCGGGCGGTTTCCGGACTGACGCCCAGCGCCAGCAGAAAGGTTTCAACGATGTGATGGCGCACGCGGCTGGCTTCAGCCAGCTTCTCGCCTTCCGGGGTGAGGAACACGCCGCGATACGGCACCTGCTCAACCAGACCGGTGGTACTGAGACGCTTCAGCATTTTGGCCACGGTCGGCTGCGAAACGCCCAGGCGTGCCGCCATGTCAACCTGGCGCGCCTCGCCAAATTCACGAATTAAATCAGAGATTAACTCAACGTAATCATCAATCAGCTCACGGCGATGCGCTTCGCGTACCTGGCGAAATCCTTCGACATGCTCCTCAATATCTTTCAGCGGCCCCTGGGGCATGTGGGTGACGCTTTTCGCACGACGACTCATTCAGCTTCCTCTTTATTATCTGCCGCACTTTACCTGCGGTGCGGGCTGGCTGCGCTCATTGTAAACCAGGCACAAATAAGCACAAATTTTTCCTGAATAGTGTTGGCTAAAGAGTATAGCCAGTGCTATCTTTGTACATGTTGTAAGCGAATAGCCTACAAAGGAGGCAACGATGAACGAACCCTGGCTGTTGCTGCTCCTTTTCCTGCTGTTTATTGCAGGGCTGTGCTTACTGTTGAGTTACCCGTTTTCCAGGAGGTAAAGATGAGCACGATGAAAAGCTGCCTCGACTGCGGCAAATGCTTCCAGACCGTACAAAGCAAACCGGCTTTCGAGCTGAAGTCGCTGTTGTGTCTGTTTAGCCGCTCGCCTTTTGCCCTGCGCCTGATGCTGCTTGAGAAACTGACCGGCAAAAAAATCGCCGCGCAGCCCTGCCCGAATCTGATCTGGCGCGGCTGAGTTTCCTCAGGGCTTCACAGTCTGACCCGCTGCCTGCAGCGGGTTTTATTTTGCCTGCGAAAAACGCCCTTCACGGCAGCGTTTTCAGGCATAAAAAAACGGCCCGTAAAGGGCCGTTTCTGTGCAACTCTGGTCTAAGCAAAAACTTAGAAGCTGTAACCTACGCCAGCAATCCAGGTGCCCACGTCGACGTTACGGATGCGGCTCTGCTCGTAGCCCACGTCCAGAGCAACGTTCTGGATTGGGTTGAACTGCATACCTGCGCCGTAAGAGAAGCCTACGTCGCTGCTGTCGGTTTTAGACTGACCGGCAGTCTGGTTCTGCTGGTATTTGCCGTAGCCGATACCTACTACGCCGTAGATGCTGGCCCAGTCGTTCAGACGGTAAGCCGGACCACCGGTGATGCCGTAGTACTGACCTTTGTTGTACACGCCATCTTCAGTGCGATCTTTTTCGGTGTAGGTGAAAGAACCGATCCAACCCAGTGGGTTAGAACCGTCTTCGTAGCGGTATTTCAGGTTGAAGCCGTTAGCTTTGTTAGCAACGCCCTGATAGTCGCTCTGCGCGTAGCCGGCAGAAACGGTGCTCTGTGCCATGGCGGAACCAGCGGAAACTGCCAGTACACAAGCCAGTGCTGAAAGACATGCAATTTTTTTCATAACCACCTCAAATGTGAATATACTTCTCTCCTGACAACGCTAAAAATATAACAAAACTTAGCAAGAAACTCTGCCCGCATTTTGTTGTCTAACAGATTGTTTGGTGTAACAGAAAGTTAATGAACTTTCCTATGTCATTCATTTTTCTTATAAAAAGCATCATCTTTCTGCAATAATCCTGCGCACAGAAAATTATCGGTTTAAGTAAATTCCTAAACTAACCTGACATTTCTTTACGGAAATGGCCCTGAAAACGGTGATTTTTCAGCCAGTCGCTGGTGCATTTTTTCCGCCGTCGCGCTTTATTCGCTGAAATTTCGCCCAAAAAGAGGTGTGAATGAGGCGTCACTGACGCCAGATGATGCGAGGCGGCCGCGCCCGATAAAAAAGCGGCGACAGAAACCCCGCATCATTGCCTCAGCCGCCTCCTTATTTCCCGCCGATTGCTTTACACTGGCTGCCCGTTGCCTGGTTATTCATCATCACAGGAATTGATCACAGGATGTCTGCACCTCTTTCCCACCCCAAACTAGCGCCGGTAGTGCTGCCGGTTGCCGTATTACTGATCGCCATGCTGTCGCTGCAGGGCGGCGCATCGCTGGCGAAATCGCTGTTTCCCACCGTCGGTGCGCCTGGCATTACCGCGCTGCGTCTGGGACTGGGCACGCTCATCCTGTGCGCGATTTTCAAACCCTGGCGCCTGCGCTTCAGTGCAAAGCAGCGCAAACCGCTGCTGATGTATGGACTGGCGCTGGGCTGCATGAATTACCTGTTCTATCTCTCGATCCGCACCGTGCCGCTGGGCGTAGCGGTGGGGCTGGAGTTTCTTGGCCCGCTGACGCTGGCGCTGGCCGGCGCACGCCGTCCGCTGGATTTTCTCTGGGTGCTGCTGGCGGTCACCGGCCTGTGGTTCCTGCTGCCGATTGGCCATGGCCTGAGCCATATTGATCCCACCGGCGCGCTGCTGGCCGTGGGTGCCGGCGCCTGCTGGGCGGTGTATATTCTGGCGGGCCAGCGGGCAGGCGCCGAACACGGCCCGGCCACGGTGGCAATGGGCTCGCTGATCGCCTCAGTGATTTTTGTGCCGCTCGGTCTGACCTTTGCCGCGCCCGGTATCTGGCAGTGGGAAATTCTGCCGCTGGCGTTGCTCATCGCCCTGCTCTCCAGCGCCATTCCTTACTCGCTGGAAATGATGGCGCTGACGCGTCTGCCGGCGCGCATTTTCGGCACGCTGATGAGTCTGGAACCGGCGATGGCGGCGCTCTCCGGCATGTTGTTCCTCGGCGAGCTGCTGACGCTGCAGCAATGGCTGGCGCTGCTGGCGATTATCGCGGCGTCTGCCGGCTCGACGCTCACCATGAAACAGAAAGCGGCACATATAAATGAAGTGGATATCAACACGCCGCAATAAGCCGTACCGGTCAGCCGGTTATTTAACCGGCTGTATATAGACACATTCTCATTATCATTTCTTAAATAGCCGCACGGTAAGCAGTTATTATTTTGCAACATGATAGAAAAATAATTAACATATGAAATAAGGTATTGATTTTTATGCATTTTAATAAAACCGTTATTTTCACGACGTAACATTAAGCTTTAGCTATTCCTGTCATTGATTTAATCAATCCTGCAGAGTGAAAAACTGCTGCTATACTTATTCCCGTGCTTGATTAGGACAACCATCAATAAGAGGACATTAATGATGAGTACCGCAAAACTGGTTAAAACAAAATCTTCCGATCTGATTTATACCCGCAATGACGTGGCTGATAGCGAGAAGAAAGCTACCATCGAGGTGCTCAACCGTCTGGTCGTGGAATTTATTGACCTGTCGCTGATCACCAAGCAGGCGCACTGGAACATGCGTGGCGCGAACTTCATTGGCGTACATGAAATGCTGGATGGCTTCCGTACCGCGATTACCGATCACCAGGACACCATTGCAGAACGTGTGGTACAGCTGGGCGGCGTTGCGCTGGGCACCACGCAGGTGGTTAACGACAAGTCTCCGCTGAAAAGCTATCCGCTGAATATTCACAGCGTACAGGATCACCTGAAAGCGCTGGCCGATCGTTACGCCGTCGTCGCTAACGACACGCGTAAAGCCATCAGTGAAGTGAAAGACGAAGATACGGCTGATATCTTTACCGCCGCATCGCGTGACCTTGATAAGTTCCTGTGGTTCATCGAATCCAACATCGAGTAATGCTCAATCAGGCGGGTTATCCCGCCTTTTTTATGCCTGCTACCCGCCCGGCTTTTTTGACGCCGTTAACAATTCCTTAATCCTTTCTTTCCCTTATTATCACTCTGATGCACACTGTGCCTGCACCACCACAGCACAATGCACCATTTTGGTGATTCATTCTGGTGCAAACTTTTCCCGGCGTGCAGAATCGTGTCAGCCTGCCCCGGCAATCTGTTGATTTCCGCGTTTGAGAAAAGTTGGCATAATTTTTTCATATGATGAGCCGTACATCAGGCCACCAGGCCTGACGGGTAATAAGGAAAAAAATGATGAAGTCGTTGATTAAAGTCTCCGTGGCCGCGCTGGCGCTGGCCTTCTCGCTTTCCTCCACTGCAGCAGACAAAAAACTGGTGGTCGCTACCGACACCGCCTTCGTTCCGTTTGAATTCAAACAGGGCGACAAGTACGTCGGCTTCGATATCGACCTGTGGGACGCTATCGCTAAACAGCTGAAGCTGGATTACACCCTGAAGCCGATGGATTTCAGCGGCATCATTCCGGCGCTGCAAACCAAAAACGTTGACCTGGCGCTGGCCGGCATCACCATTACCGAAGAACGTAAAAAAGCCATCGAATTCTCTGATGGCTACTACAAAAGCGGCCTGCTGGTAATGGTGCGTAACAACGAAAATGACATCAAAGGCATCGACGATCTGAACGGTAAAGTGGTCGCAGTGAAAAGCGGCACCGGTTCGGTGGATTACGCCAAAGCGCATATCAAAACTAAAGACCTGCGCCAGTTCCCGAACATCGATAACGCGTACATGGAGTTAGGCACTAACCGTGCTGACGCCGTACTGCACGACACGCCAAACATCCTGTACTTCATCCACACCGCTGGCAAAGGCCGTTTCAAAGCCGTCGGTGACTCCATCGAAGCGCAGCAGTATGGCATCGCTTTCCCGAAAGGCAGCGACGACCTGCGTGAGAAAGTGAATGGCGCGCTGAAAACCCTGCACGACAACGGTACCTACAACACTATCTATAAAAAATGGTTCGGCAGCGAACCTAAATAATTCAGGCCTGAGGCCTTTTTATCAGCAGGGAGCTTTGTTCTCCCTGCTTTTTACATTTCCACTGCAACAGATTCTGGAGTCACACCATGGAGTTTGACTGGAGCGTCATCTGGCCCGCCTTACCGATCCTGATCGAAGGCGCCAAAATGACCCTGCTTATCTCGATCCTCGGCCTGATTGGCGGCCTGGTTATCGGCCTCGTAGCCGGTTTCGCCCGCGCCTATGGCGGCTGGATCACCAACAACATCGCGTTAGTGTTCATTGAACTGATTCGCGGCACGCCGATCGTGGTGCAGGTGATGTTCATCTACTTCGCCCTGCCGATGGCCTTCCCGGACCTGCGCATCGACCCGTTCACCGCCGCCGTCGTGACCATCATGATCAACTCCGGTGCCTACATTGCGGAGATCACCCGCGGTGCGGTGCTATCGATCAACAAAGGTTTCCGTGAAGCCGGCCTGGCGCTTGGCCTGTCGCGCCGCGAAACGCTGCGCTACGTGATCATGCCGCTGGCGCTGCGCCGCATGCTGCCGCCGCTGGGTAACCAGTGGATCGTCAGCATCAAAGACACCTCGCTGTTCATCGTGATTGGCGTGGCGGAACTGACCCGTCAGGGCCAGGAGATCATCGCCGGTAACTTCCGCGCGCTGGAGATCTGGAGCGCCGTTGCCATCATTTACCTGGTTATTACGCTGGTGTTGAGCTTTGTGCTGCGCCGTATTGAGAAAAGGGTGAAAATCCTGTGATTGAATTTAAAAACGTCTCGAAAAACTTCGGCCAGACTCAGGTACTGCACGACATCAACCTGAAAATTAATCAGGGTGAAGTGGTGGTAATCATCGGGCCGTCCGGCTCCGGTAAATCGACCCTGCTGCGCTGCATCAACAAGCTGGAAGAGATCAGCAGCGGCGAACTGATTGTCGATGGCATGAAAGTTAACGATCCGAAAGTGGATGAACGCCTGATTCGTCAGGAAGCCGGCATGGTGTTCCAGCAGTTCCATCTGTTCCCGCAGATGAGCGCGCTGGACAACGTGGCCTTTGGTCCGATCCGCGTGCGCGGGGCAAAGAAAGACGCCGCACACAAACTGGCGCGTGAGCTGCTGGGCAAGGTCGGCCTCGCCGAGCGCGCGCACCACTTCCCTTCTGAGCTGTCCGGCGGCCAGCAGCAGCGCGTGGCGATTGCGCGTGCGCTGGCGGTGAAGCCGAAGATGATGCTATTCGATGAGCCTACCTCGGCACTCGATCCCGAGCTGCGTCACGAAGTGCTGAAAGTGATGCAGGATCTGGCGGAAGAAGGGATGACCATGGTGATCGTGACCCATGAAGTGGGCTTCGCACAGAAAGTGGCGTCGCGCCTGATCTTTATCGACAAAGGTACCATCGCGGAAGATGGCAATCCGGACGATCTGATCACTAACCCGCCGAGCGACCGTCTGCGTGAGTTCCTGCAGCACGTCTCTTAATACGGCGTAAAAACAACAAAGCCGCTGCGGATCCCCGTAGCGGCTTTTTTTTTACCTGAGCAGCGCTTAGCGTGCCAGCCGCTGTGCGCGCGTGGCGGGCGGTAAAAATGTCCAGGCGATAAAGCGGCTCTGCTTCTGGCCCTGCGCCATGTCGACGATGCGTACCTGATAAGCGTCCTGCGCCTTCAGCCGGTCGCGCAGTTCAGGCAGATGCTCTTTGCGCGACACCAGTGAGGTAAACCAGACGATGCGATCGCCTAATGCGACGCTTTCATCGATCATCCGGCCGATAAACGCACGCTCACCGCCGTCGCACCACAGCTCGTTATGCTGACCGCCGAAGTTAAGCGGCGCCTGCCTGCTCAGGCCGAGATTGCGCACTTTACGCTGGCTGCCGGCCGCCGCATCGGCCGCCGAGGCGTGGAACGGCGGATTACACAGTACCGCGTGATAGCGTTCGTTCTTGAGCACCACGCCAGCAAAAATCGCGCTCTCCTGCTTCTGACGGCGCAGGCGAATGGCGCGCTGCAGGCCGGGATTGCTGGCGACAATCTGACTGGCGGCGTTAACGGCGTCCGCGCTGATGTCGGTGCCGGTAAAGCGCCAGCCATACTCCGCGTGACCGATCAGCGGATAGATGCAGTTGGCACCGCAGCCAATATCCATCACGTCGAGATCGCGCGGCAGCACGCCACCGTTATCGCTGGCCAGCAGATCCGCCAGCGCATGGATATAGTCAGCGCGGCCTGGCACCGGCGGCGTCAGATAGCCTTCCGGCAGCTGCCAGTTCAGATTATAAAACAGTTTCAGCAGCGCCTGATTCAGCAGCAGCACCGCGTGCGGATCGGCGAAATCAACCGACAGCTCACCGTAACCGTTGGGGCGCACTTTGTCCGCCAGCGGCGGATGCGCGGCAGTCAGGGCAGCAAAATCATAACGGCCCTGATGGCGGTTACGCGGATGAAAGAGCGCGGTAGCGGCAGGCTTGTTCATAGATTCTCCGGACATTAATGCGCGCGTAAGATACGCTGGATGACGGCAGCGCACAATCCGCCAGGAAAATTTAGTGCAACGAATTTAAATCTATTCTCCCTAAAACTGCATCCGCAATACTGCGTCCAGCCGCCAGCGCCGCCGGAACACGCAGTATCCAGGACGAATCAGGAGCGCAAATGCGTCAACGTTACACTTATCAGCCACGCAGTGGACACGGTCTGCCTCACGATCCGCTCAATGCCATCGTCGGCCCGCGCCCGATTGGCTGGGTCAGCTCGCAAAGCGCCAGCGGCCAGCGCAATCTGGCGCCCTATAGTTTCTTTAACTGTTTTAACTACCATCCGCCAATCATTGGTTTTGCCAGCAGCGGCTGGAAAGACAGCGTGCAGAATATCAGTGAAACCGGCGAGTTTGTCTGGAACCTGGCGACGCGTCCGCTGGCAGAAGCCATGAATGAGAGTTCCGCCTCGGTACCGCCCGATCACGACGAGTTTGCCCTCGCCGGCCTGACGCCGCTGGCCGCTTCCCACGTTAACGTCAGCATGGTGGCAGAAAGCCCGGTAAACTTTGAGTGTCGCCTGACGCAGCTGATTCGCCTGCAGGATGCACAGGGAGGCGAGCTGGAGAGCTGGCTGGTACTGGGCGAAGCGGTGGCGATTCACATCGATGAAGCGCTGCTGGAGAACGGCATCTACCAGACCGCCAAAGCGCAGCCGATTCTGCGCGCTGGCGGACCTTCCGCCTATTACGCGATCAGCGAAGATCAGCGTTTTGATCTGGTGCGCCCGGACGCGCGCCGCGGTTAAATCAGGCCACTGGCGGCGCGACACATTGCGCCGCTAGCAGGCCAGCGTCTGTAACACCTTCACCGCCCGGGCTATCTCCGGTGCCAGCCAGCGATCCTCCTGCCAGGTAGCAACCTCAGCGCGCAGCGCGCGTAGCGCCCGGCCCGTGCCGCTGGCCAGCTGCGCCTCACCGTGAAAATCCAGCGCCTGCGCCGCCAGCAGGTACTCAATCGCCAGCACCTGCCAGAGGTTATTCAGCAGCCTGAGCAGCTTGAGCGCCGCGCCGGTACCGAGGCTGAGGTGATCCTCCTGCAGTCCCGAGGTGACGTAATTGTCCAGCACCGCCGGCTGCGCCAGCTGACGATTCTCCGCGCACAGGGAAGCCGCCACGTATTGCGCGATCATCATGCCGGAGTTGACGCCCGGTTGCGCCACCAGAAACGGCGGCAGCCCGCTGACCAGCGGATTGACCAACCGGTCCAGCCGGCGCTCGGCTATGCTGCCAATCTCCGCCATGGCAATCGCCAGCAGATCGGCCGCCATGGCGACCGATTCACCGTGCGGATTGGCCTGCGACACCACGCGCCAGTCGTCCGGCGTGCCCAGCACCAGCGGATTATCGGTGCAGGCATTCAGCTCGATCTCAACCTGACGCGCCGCGTGAGCGAACTGATCGCGGCTGGCGCCGTGCACCTGCGGCATCGAACGCAGGCTGAGCGCATCCTGGGTGCGTATGCCGCAGCTCGCCGCCAGCAGCGGGCTGTCGCTCAGCAGCGCACGCAGACGCTGGCCGCTGTGCTGCATGCCGGGGCTGGCTTTCAGCGCAATCACCTCGGCGTCAAACGCCGCCAGCTGACCGCGCAGCGCTTCGAAGCTCATCGCGCCGGTGACATCCGCGCAATCCAGCAGCCGCGCCGCATCGTCCAGCGCCAGACAGCTCAGCCCGGTCATGCACGGCGTACCGTTGACCAGGCTCAGGCCCTCTTTGGCACCGGGGCGATACGGCTGCAAGCCAGCCAGCCGCAGCGCCTGCTCCGCCGGCATCACCTGTTGCTGATACTCAACGTCGCCCACGCCAATCAGCGCCAGCCCGATATGCGCCATGTGGGTGAGATAACCGACCGAACCCTTCGACGGCACCTGCGGCGTGATCTGCTGATTGAGCAGCGCCAGC
The DNA here is from genome assembly GCF_016643525.1 of Pantoea sp. Morm. Taxonomy (NCBI): domain Bacteria; kingdom Pseudomonadati; phylum Pseudomonadota; class Gammaproteobacteria; order Enterobacterales; family Erwiniaceae; genus Pantoea; species Pantoea sp. Morm. The sequence continues at coordinate 116,513 of NZ_VOQX01000002.1, forward strand.
AGATGCTGCACCAGCGCCACCGAAACGCCGGATTTGCCGTGGCTGTAGTTGGCGATGGCCGCACACAGAATGGCGCGCGTCTGCTCGCGCGTCAGCAGCGGACCGACGCCGCAGGCGTGGCTCAGCAACGTATTGCGTGACAGCTGGCTGAGCTGGTCTTCCGGCAGCGTGATGTTACACAGCGCCCCCAGCCCGGTGTTGATGCCATAGGCAATCTGGCCGCTGGCAACGATCTGTTCGACGATCTCGCGACCGCGCGCAATGCGCTGCCAGGCGGCGGCGCTCAGCGTCAGTTCGGCGTTATGTCGCGCTACCTGTACCAGCGCCTGCCAGGTCAGCGGCGCATCGCCCCAGACGACGGTCATACTGGCTGCTCCGCGTGATGGCTCTGATGGCTGGAGATAAACTGCTTAAAGCGCGATGAACCGCTGGCGCCAAACATCGCTTCCGGCGTGCCCTCGCAATCAATGTTGCCCTGATGCATAAACACCACGCGATTAGAGACGTTGCGCGCGAAGCCCATCTCGTGCGTCACCACCAGCATGGTGCGCCCCTCTTCCGCCAGGCTGCGCATCACCTTGAGCACCTCGCCGACCAGTTCCGGGTCGAGCGCCGAGGTTGGCTCATCAAACAGCATCACTTCCGGATCCATCGCCAGCGCACGGGCAATCGCCACACGCTGCTGCTGGCCGCCGGAGAGCTGCGCCGGATAAAAATCCTTGCGGTTAAGCAGCCCGACGCGATCCAGCAACTGCTCTGCCTGGGCGATACAACTCTTTTTGTCGCGCTTCAGCACATAGTGCGGACCTTCAATCACGTTCTGCAGCACCGTCATGTGCGACCACAGATTGAAGCTTTGAAACACCATGCCCAGCCGCGAGCGCAGGCGCTCAATCTGCTTAGGATTCGCCGCCAGCTGATGGCCGCGCGCGTGGCGCTTCATTTCAATGGTTTCGCCGCCGACGCTCACCACGCCGGCATCCGGCGTTTCCAGCAGATTGATGCAGCGCAGCAAGGTACTTTTGCCCGAGCCGCTGGCACCGAGAATTGAAATAACATCGCCCTGATGCGCCTGCAGCGAGATGCCCTTGAGCACCTCCATAGCGCCAAAGGATTTATGGATATCAGTGGCGGACAAGGTGACTGGTGAAGTGGAATGCATATTAGTCTCCGGCAAGCGGTTTAACGGCGGGCAGCGGCTTTTTTTCAGCGCGGTGCACCGGGGTCAGACGGCGCTCTAACAGCGCGTACAGCTGGACGATAATAAAGTTGAGAATCAGGTAGATCGCCGCAGCGCAGACAAACACCTCCATGGTGCGATAGGTACGCTGGATGATCTGCTGCGCCACGCCGGTGACATCCCACACCGTGACCAGGCTGGCGAGCGCGGTGGATTTCACCAGCAGAATCGCCTCGGTGGAGTACGCCGGCAGCGCATAGCGCAGCATGATCGGCGCGATGATGCGGCGCAGCAGCAGCCAGCGTGACATGCCGCAGGCCAGCCCGGCTTCGACCTGACCTGCCGGCACCGCCAGCAGCGCACCGCGCAGGATCTCAGCGGTGTAAGCGGCGGTACACAGCGACAGCGCCAGCACCGCGCAGATAAACGGCTCGCGCAGAAACGGCCAGACGAAGCTGTGGCGAATCACGCCAAACTGGCCGAGCCCGTAGTAGATGAGAAACAGCTGAATCAGCAGCGGCGAGCCGCGAAACACCAGAATATAGCCGCGGGCAAAACCGCTCAGCAGCCGCCAGCGGCTCATGCGCAGCGCCAGAATGCCCAGCGCCAGCAGCCCGCCGCAGACAAAGGCGCTGATAAACAGCCCGAGCGTCACCGGCAGCGCCGCGCTCAGCTTAAGAAAAGTGTCGGCAAGAAAAGCGAAGTCGATCATGCTGCTGCTCCTTAGTGCTGTGCCGCAGTGCGACTTTGCCATGCGCGGCCGAGGCGCGATTCCGCGCGGCGAAACGCATGGTTCGACAGCAGTGTCAGCAGCAGATAGCAGCCACCGCCAATCAGATAAAAGGTGAAGTAATCGCGCGTTGAACCGGCCGCCACCTGGCTGGCGCGCATCAGCTCGACGATGCCGGTCACTGACACCAGCGCCGAATCTTTCAGGCTCATCTGCCAGACGTTGGACATCCCCGGCAGCGCGTAGCGCACAATCTGCGGGACGAGAATGCGCTGGGCGATACGCCAGCGCGGCATCCCGATGGCTACCGCCGCTTCGACTTCGCCCTTGGCCAGCGCCAGGCGCGCAGCGCGATACACTTCACCCTGATAGGATCCGGAGATGAGCCCGATAGCCAGCGCGCCAATCAGGAACGGCGGTGCCTCAATAAAGCCGTCAGCACCAAACAGCTGGCCGACCAGCGTGATCAATCCCGATCCACCGAAGTAGAACAGGTAGATCACCAGCAGTTCCGGGATGCCGCGAAACACCACCGAATAGCTTTCACCCAGCCAGCGCAGCCAGCGCTGGTGCGAGAGTTTCGCCGCCGCCACGCCGGAACCGACCACGGCGCCAATCATCAGCGCCGCCAGCGACAGCAGCAGCGTGGTACCGGCGGCGCTCAGAATCAGGCGACCCCAGCCATCTGCACCAAAACTCAGCAGGCTCATCATCTTTCACCTCACTTACGGCGTTACGTCAGTTTTAAACCACTTCTCGCTCAGCTTTTTCACCGTGCCGTCCGCCAGCGCAGCGTGAATGGCGGCATCGAGTTTGGCCTTCAGGTCGTTATCAGCCATGCGCACGCCCATCGCTTCGCCTTCCCCCCAGATCGGACCGCCCAGCTGCGGGCCGCTGAATGTCAGGTTGCTGTTCTCTTTTCGCGCCAGCATCGACTGCGCGAAGGTCACGTCATCAAACACCGCATCGATGCGGCCCGCCTGCAGATCGAGAATCGCATCCGCCGAAGCGGTGTATTCGCGCACGTCGGCCACATCTTTGAAGTATTTATCGATAAACGGCGTATACACGGTGCCGGAGGCAATGCCGATGGTTTTGCCCTTGAGCGCCGCCTTCAGCGGGGCGATGGCCGCATTGATGGCCGCCTCGTCGTCGTGCAGTTTGATGATGTTCTTATCGGCCGGCAGCAGCGGGTTATCTTTGCTGGTGATGAAGGTCGCCGGCGTTGACGCGTACGGCGTGGTGAAGTTGACCACTTTTTTCCGGTCCGGCGTAATCACAATCGCATCCATGATGACGTCATATTTCCCGGCGTTCAGTCCGGCAATCATCCCGTCCCAGTTCTGCACCACCAGCTTGCACTGAATGCTCATGCGCTTGCAGAGATCTTCCATCAGTTCAGGTTCGAAGCCGCCCAGCTTGCCGCCCGGCAGCGTCAGGTTCCACGGCTCATAGCTGCCTTCAGTGGCGATGGTGATGGATTTCCACTCTTTAGCCTCGGCAGACACGCCGGCCAGCATCAGGCTGGCAAACAGCGTGGTAAGGCAAAAACGGCGAAACGGGGCACGGTGTGTCATACGTCTTCTCCTGGTGGTTAACAAATCTGGCTGTCTCTGTTGGCTGATACAGCGCAAATGACATTTCATGTATATACAAGTTAGCCTGCGGCAGATCATTGTCGGCATAAGCTTTTTGTGAGCCAGCCAGAATAAATAGTCATCATTGCCGCGCGGTCTTTACTTGTACATACAAGCTAGCAAGGGCTGTGCCAGATCGGCAAAGACGGTAAACGGAGGGGATCGGCGTCAGGCGAAACGCGTCGTGCACACTTTCAGGGCAGGGGTTGCACAGCATTGGGGAGTGAGGCAGCGGTTGTACATCCGCCACATGAGAAACGGGGTCACCGTGATGGCGACCCGCATCAATTAAACGGCTTTCCCCGCCTGCAGAAACGCCTGCAGCAGCGGCTTCAGCACGTGCTGCAACCGCGTGGCGCGATCCTGCTGCCAGGCAAACGGCGGCGCCTCATCCATGTAATTCAGCTGCGCCAGCTCCAGCTGCACCGCCTGCACGCCCTGCGCTGGCTGACCGTAAGCGCGCGTGATGTAGCCGCCTTTAAAGCGTCCATTCACCACCCAGCTGTAGTCGCTTTGCGCGGCGCACACCTGCTCAATCGCCGCGATGCTGGCCGCCGAACAGCTGGCGCCATCGTTGGTGCCGATGTTCAGATCCGGCAGCTGGCCATCGAACAGGCGCGGAATCACCGAAGCGATGGAGTGCGCATCAAACAGCAGCGCATAGCCATGTTCAGCTTTCAGCCGCGCCAGCTCCTGCTGAATCTGCTGATGATAGGGCTGCCAGATAGTGTCCAGATAGCGCTGGCGTGCCGCGCTGTCCGGCGTCATGCCCGGCTGGAACGTCGGCGTGCCGTCAAACAGCGTCTCCGGATAGAGTCCGGTGGTGGCCGTGCTGTACAGCGGCTGGTTGTCCGGCGGACGGTTGAGATCGATCACGAAGCGCGAGTAGTGACCGATCAGCACGCTGGCACCGAGGTCGCGCACAAAGTCGTACAGCAGCGGAATATGCCAGTCGGTATCCGGCAGGCCGCGCGCGGCCTCGCTCAGCCCGGCGTCAACCTCCGGCGTCAGTTGGGTACCGGCATGCGGAATACTGACCAGCAGCGGCAGCTTACCGGCGGTGAAATGAAAAGGGGTCATTGCGCTTCTCCACGATAGATAACCTGGCACGGCAGTTCGCCGCCCAGCCAGTAAACCAGCTCAGCCGGGCGAGCCAGCGGCCAGTGGACAAAATTGGCTACTTTGCCTGGCTCCAGCGAGCCGTGCGTGGCCTGCAGGCCAAGCGCCTTCGCGCCCCACAGCGTGACGCCGGCCAGCGCTTCCTCCGGCGTCAGGCCAAACAGCGTACAGCCCATGTTCAGCATCAGCCGCAGCGACAGCGCCGGTGACGTGCCCGGATTGGCATCGCTGGCCAGCGCCATTGGCACGCCGTGCTGGCGGAACAGTTCGACCGGCGGTCGCTGCGTCTCGCGCAGCAGATAGAACGCTCCGGGCAGCAGTACCGCCACCGTGCCATGCTCCGCCATCGCGCGGGCATCGTCCTCCGTGGCGTATTCGAGGTGATCGGCTGAGAGCGCACCATAGCGCGCCGCCAGTGCGGCACCGCCGAGTGCCGACAGCTGTTCAGCGTGCAGCTTCACCGGCAGGCCGAGCGCTTTGGCGGCATCAAATACCGCGCTCACCTGCTGCGGTGACAGCGCCAGGTGTTCGCAAAACGCGTCGACTGCATCCGCCAGCCCCTCCGCTTTCACCCGCGGCAACAGGCGCTGGCAGATAATATCGATCCAGCCCTGCGGGTTATCCCTGAACTCTGGCGGGAAGCCGTGCGCCGCCAGGCAGGTGGCCTGCACATCGGCAGGCACCGACTGCGCCAGCTCGCGGATAGCGCGCAGCAGAGTGAGTTCGCTCTCTTCGTCCAGCCCGTAGCCGGATTTAATTTCCACCGTGGTAACGCCTTCGGCCAGCAGGCGATCGAGCCGCCAGCGCGCCGACGCCACCAGCTGCTGCTGACTGGCCGCGCGCGTGGCGCGCACCGTCGACAGGATGCCGCCGCCCTGCGCGGCGATCTCCGCGTAGCTCACGCCGTTGAGCCGCTGTTCGAACTCCTGGCTGCGATCGCCGCCAAACACCAGATGCGTGTGGCAATCCACCAGACCGGGCGTAATGATGCCGCCGTCAAACTGCTGCTGCCGGCGCGGGGCAAAGTCCGGTAACGCGCTGCGCGGGCCGACCCACACCAGCTCGCCGTTATCCACCGCCACGGCGCCATCCTCAATCAGGTTATAGCGACCGTCACGCATGGTGACCACATCAGCCCCCAGCCACAGGCTGTCGATCTGTTTACTTGCCATCCCACTCCCCTTTTGTCTGGCGATTTACACTGCGCCTCAAAGTATGTATATGTATATACAACTTTCCGCCATTGAGGATCAACCATGGCAGTTTATTTTGCCCCACGCGCACGGCTGGCCGACGGCTGGCAGGAAAACGTGCTGATCGCAACCGACGATCAGGGATTTATTCGCGCTCTTACCGCCGACAGTACGCCCGGCGATGCCGTTCGTCTGGCCGGCCCGGTGATTCCGGCAATGGCCAACCTGCATTCCCATGCCTTCCAGCGCGCCATGGCCGGGCTGGCGGAAGTGGCAGGCGATCCGCAGGACAGCTTCTGGACGTGGCGCGATCTGATGTACCGCATGGTGCAGCGCCTGTCGCCTGAGCAGGTCGGTGCCATCGCCACCCATCTCTACATTGATATGCTCAAGGGCGGCTACAGCCAGGTGGCGGAATTTCACTATCTGCATCACGATCCGCACGGCCAGCCCTACGCTGATGATGCGATGCTGCACCAGCTGATGCAGGCAGCGCACACCGCCGGAATCGGCCAGACGCTGCTGCCGGTGCTGTACAGCTACAGCGGCTTCGGTGCGCAGCCGGCCAGCGACGGTCAGCGACGCTTTATTCAGCACACCGATGCCTATCTGCAGCAGCAGCAGCGTGTCGCGCAGTGGAGCGCGCAGCAGCCGCTGATCAACCACGGCCTGTGTTTCCACTCGCTGCGGGCGGTAAGCGAAGCCCAGATGCATGAGGTGCTGGCCGCCAGCGCTGCGCATCTGCCGGTGCACATTCACGTTGCCGAGCAGGAAAAAGAGGTTAATGACAGTCTGGCATGGAGCGGCGAACGGCCGGTGGCGTGGCTGTATAATCGCTTTGCCGTTGATGCACGCTGGTGCCTGATTCACGCCACCCATCTCGATCAGCAGGAGATCGCGCGCATGGCGGACAGCGGCGCGATTGCCGGTCTGTGTCCCACCACCGAGGCCAATCTCGGCGACGGCATCTTCCCGGCGGTGGAGTACATCGGGCGCGGCGGACGCTGGGGCATTGGCTCTGACAGCCACGTTTCGCTCAGTGCGCTGGAGGAGCTGCGCTGGCTGGAGTATGGCCAGCGGCTGCGCGATCGTCGCCGCAACCGCATCACGCTAACCGATCAACCCTCGGTCGGCGATCTGCTGTGGCAGCAGGCGGCACAGGGCGGCGCGCAGGCCTGTGGCATTGCCAGCGGTGAGCTGGCGGTGGGCAAACGCGCCGACTGGCTGGTGCTGGAGGAGGATGCGCTGCTGGCCAGCGTCAGTTCCGCCGCGCTGCTCAATCGCTGGCTGTTTGCCGGCAGCAGCCAGCAGATTCGTGACGTGTTTGTTGCCGGACAGCCGGTGATTCAGCAAGGCCACCACGCGGCAGAAGAAGCGGCCGCCGCTGGCTTTGCCCGGGCAATGCGGGCGCTGCAATGATCGCGCGCTTTGACTACGCGCAACTGCCGGTCAGCCGCTGGCGCAACGGCGGCGGGGAAACGCGCGAAATTATCAGCTATCCGCCGGGCGCAGCAGAGTTCGGCTGGCGCGCCAGCATCGCCACCATCGACGCCGACGGGCCGTTCTCGCCCTTCCCCGGCGTCGATCGGGTGATCACTTTGCTGCACGGCGATAGCGTGCTGCTGCGCTGTGAACAGGCCGAACAGACGTTGCTGCCCCATCAGCCGTGGGCCTTTCCCGGCGAATGGGCGATAGAGGCGCAGGTCAGCGGCAGCTGTCAGGACTTCAATATCATGACGCGGCGCGACGCATGGCGCGCGGCGGTAAGCGTGGAGCAGCTGGCGGTCAGCAGCCTGCATGGCGTGGCGTATGTGCTGGCCGGTACATGGCGCAGCAGTGCGGGCGAGACGCTGCAGGCGCAGCAGGGAATGTGGTGGCTGCAGGAGCAGCAGCTGGTGCCGCAAACGGCAGAGGCCAGCCTGCTGTTTATCGCGCTTAGCCGTGTCCCCTGAAGCGGCCCAGCAATTTGTAGCGTGAGCCTGGATAGAGCAGGCGCGCATAGGTGACGATTTTGTTGTCGCTCCACGTCTGGCGACGGATAAGCAGGCACGGCTCGTGCTCGTCCAGCGCCAGATGCTTACGCTGGCGCAAATCCGGCAGTACCGCTTCAACGATATGCTCACCGGCGGTCAGCGGGGCGACGCGCATCAGATAGGTGTACGGCGTCAGGCTGTGGTAATCCTGGCTGAGGTAGTCAGGCGCGACCAGCGGATTGACCAGACGATCTTCCAACTGCACCGGCAGCTCATTTTCATAGTGCACGATCAGCGAATGATACAGCGTCTGGCCGGTGGAGAGTCCCAGCACCGCCGCCTGTTCCGGATCGGCCTTCATCTGACCTATTGAGAGAATTTTGCAGCTGTGCGTATGGCCGCGCTGGGCAATTTCATCGGCGATGTTATGCACTTCCAGCATTGCGGTGTAGCCCTTCATCTCCGCGACAAAGGTCCCGACGCCCTGCATGCGCACCAGAAACCCTTCGCTGGTGAGTTCGCGCAGCGCGCGGTTGATGGTCATGCGGCTGACGCCCAGTTCATTGACCAGCTCGCTCTCTGACGGCACCCGCTGGTTGGCTTTCCAGTGACCTTCGCGGATCTGGCTGACGATTGCCTGCTTAACGCGCTGGTAAATGGGCGCGGGTTCATCCCCCATCGCTGCCGCCAGCTGTGCGATTGCCGTTTGCTCCGCCATTTCCTGTTCCTTTTCCGAATGATATGTGAAGTTTACTGTCTCGACGCCTAAATGTATATACATCCAATGGTGCAAAGCCTGCCCGCGTGGTGCAACCGCCGCCCGATTTTGGTGCAGCGTACCAGGCTGAAGGTTGCCGCGCCCGCATTGCGGCACGTTTCACAGAATACGATCAATCTGGCACAGCGCTTGCTACTTGTATAGACAAGATTAGACACTTATGCTTCACTCACAACACTTATAGCGCCCCTGGCGGATGCCATCGCAACTTACGCTCCGCCACAACGTGGCAGATCACTTGTATAGACAGGAGTAGACTATGTCAGGTTCGGTTCAGGCAATTCGCCTCGTTCCCGGTGAAGTGGACCTCGCCACCTTACGCCGCATTTATCAGGATAAGGTGACCCTGCAGCTGGCAGAGGAAGCGCGGGCGGATATTGACCGCGCACGTGAAACCGTCGAGGCCATCGTCGCCTCCGGCAAGGTGGTGTACGGCATCAACACCGGCTTCGGCAAGCTGGCGCAAACGCAGATCCCCGCCGAACGCCTGGCGGAACTGCAGCGCAACCTGGTGCTGTCACACAGCGTCGGCCTCGGCGATCTGCTGCCGGACAACGTCACCCGCCTGGTGGTCGCCAGCAAAATCATCAGCCTGGCACGCGGTCACTCGGGCATCCGCATGGAACTGATTGACGCGCTGCTGGCGCTGTTCAACGCCGGCGTGATGCCGTGCATCCCGGCGAAGGGATCGGTTGGCGCGTCCGGCGATCTGGCGCCGCTGGCGCATCTCTCCCTGATGCTGCTCGGTGAAGGCCAGGTGCGCATTGACGGCCAGCTGGTACCCGCCAGCGAAGGCCTGGCCCGCGTCGGCCTGCAGCCGATTGTGCTGGGGCCAAAAGAGGGTCTGGCGTTGCTCAACGGCACCCAGGTCTCTACCGCGCTGGCGCTGCGTGGTCTGTTTGAAGCCGAAAATCTGTTTGCCGCCGGGCTTATGGCCGGCGCGCTGTCGCTGGAAGCGATTAAAGGCTCGGTTAAACCGTTTGATGCGCGCATCCATCAGGCGCGTGGCCAGCACGGGCAGATTGCCGTCGCCGCTGCGGTGGCGACACTGCTCGAAGGCAGCGAAATTCTCAGTTCGCACAGCAACTGCGGACGCGTGCAGGATCCCTACTCGATCCGCTGCGTACCGCAGGTGATGGGCGCCTGTCTTGATAACCTCAGCCACGCCGCGCGCGTGCTGCAGATTGAAGCCAACGCTGCTTCTGACAACCCGCTGGTCTTCAGCGACAGCGGCGACGTGATCTCCGGCGGTAACTTCCACGCCGAGCCGGTGGCCTTTGCCGCCGACATCATCGCACTGGCGATAGCCGAAGTCGGTGCCATCTCCGAACGCCGCCTGGCGCTGCTGCTCGACACCGGTCTCTCCGGCCTGCCGCCCTTCCTGGTGCGCGACGGCGGTGTGAACTCGGGCTTCATGATTGCGCAGGTTACCGCTGCCGCGCTGGCCTCGGAGAACAAATCGCTGGCGCACCCGGGCAGCGTCGACAGCCTGCCGACCTCAGCCAATCAGGAAGATCACGTATCGATGGCCACCTACGCGGCACGCCGCCTGGGCGAGATGTGCTTCAACACCGCTGCCGTGGTCGGCATTGAAGCGATGGCGGCGGCGCAGGGCATCGACTTCCACCGCCCGCTGCAAAGCTCTGCCGCGATCGAACAGGAGATGAGTCGCATTCGTGCGCAAGTCGCCTTCCTCGATCAGGACCGTTTACTGGCGCCGGACATTGATGCCATGCGCCTGTGGGCCAGCAGTTACGTCTGGCCTGAAACCCTTACTGCGCTGCTGCCAAGCCAGCGTTCTACTGCTAATTAAGGAACCGATGATGAGCGAAACTTTGACTCAGGCTGTTGCCCGTGAAATCCGTGCGCCGCGCGGTAATGAACTGCACTGCGCCAACTGGCTGATTGAAGCGGCATACCGCATGATTCAGAACAACCTCGATCCTGACGTGGCCGAACGCCCGGAGGATCTGGTGGTGTATGGCGGAATCGGCAAAGCCGCGCGCAACTGGGCGTGCTTTGAGCAGATTCTGCGCTCGCTGCGTGCGCTGCAGCCGGAAGAGACGCTGCTGATTCAGTCCGGCAAGCCGGTCGGTGTGTTCCGCACCCATGCCGATGCGCCGCGCGTACTGCTGGCCAACTCCAACCTGGTGCCGCACTGGGCAACGTGGGATCACTTCCACGAACTGGATAAGGCCGGGCTGATGATGTATGGCCAGATGACCGCCGGCTCATGGATCTATATCGGCGCGCAGGGCATCGTGCAGGGTACCTTTGAAACCTTCGCCGAAGCCGGTCGCCAGCACTATAACAGTGACCTGACCGGCCGCTGGATCCTCACCGCCGGTCTGGGCGGCATGGGCGGCGCGCAGCCGCTGGCGGGCGTGCTGGCCGGTGCCTGCGTGCTGGCGATTGAGTGCCAGGAGTCGCGCATCGATTTCCGTCTGCGCACCCGCTACCTCGACCATAAAGCCTACAGCCTGGATGAGGCGCTGGCGCTGATCAAAGACGCCACCGAAGCCGGCCAGGCGATCTCCGTGGGGCTGCTGGGCAACGCGGCCGAGCTGGTCCCGGAACTGGTGCAGCGCGCGAAAGCGGGCGGCATGAAGCCTGACATCGTGACCGATCAGACCTCCGCGCACGACCCGATCAATGGCTATCTGCCGGTGGGCTGGGACGTGGCACGCTGGGAAGCCGAGCGCGTCAGCAATCCGAAAGCGGTAGAGAAAGCGGCACGCGCTTCCATGGCGCAGCACGTGCAGGCGATGCTCGACTTCCACCACATGGGTGTGCCGACCGTGGATTACGGCAACAACATTCGTCAGGTGGCGCTGGATGAAGGGGTGAAAAACGCCTTTGATTTCCCGGGCTTCGTGCCGGCGTATATTCGTCCGCTGTTCTGCGAAGGCAAAGGCCCGTTCCGCTGGGTGGCGCTCTCGGGCGATGCGGAAGATATCTATAAAACCGACGCCAAACTGAAAGAGCTGTTCCCGGATCACAAAAACCTGCACCGCTGGCTGGATATGGCGCAGGAGCGCATCGCCTTCCAGGGCCTGCCGGCGCGTATTTGCTGGCTGGGGCTGGGCGAGCGTCATAAAGCGGCGCTGGCATTCAATGAGATGGTGCGCAACGGCGAGCTGAAAGCGCCGATCGTGATTGGTCGTGACCACCTCGACTGCGGCTCGGTGGCGTCACCTAACCGTGAAACCGAGGCGATGAAGGATGGCTCGGATGCGGTGTCAGACTGGCCGCTGCTGAACGCGCTGCTGAACACCGCCGGCGGGGCCACCTGGGTGAGCCTGCACCACGGCGGCGGCGTCGGTATGGGCTTCTCGCAGCATTCCGGGGTGGTGATCGTCTGTGACGGTACGGCTGAAGCGGATGCGCGCCTTGGTCGCGTACTGTGGAACGACCCGGCCACCGGCGTGATGCGTCATGCCGATGCGGGTTACGAGCTGGCGCAGACCTGCGCAGAGCAGCACGGTCTCAATTTGCCGATGCTGAAGTAGTTCCAGGTGCGCATCAATGCGCACCCTACAGGATGTCACCCCGGCTAAACAATAACGTCGTGTTGGCCTGTTAAGCCGTAACATTGTTCCAAAAGAGTGCATTGTGTAGGGTCGGCATTGATGCCGACCTTGCCCCATCCGCTTATGCCAATCCGCTATAGCCTATAGCTAAATTATTCCTTTCCACGATAGACGCCCCCCACGCTTACCACTACAGTGGACACTTAACTTCCCGCGTCGGAGATTGCGCAGCTGACGCTGCTGATGGAGCCTTACCTTATGAGCCTGCCTGCTGTCCTGCTGGAAAACGCCCTCACCTGGCGTCGTCAGTTACATCAACACCCTGAACTGGGTTACCAGGAGCAGCAGACCAGCGAGCTGTTAGCCCAGGTGCTGACCGATGCCGGACTGCAGGTGTTTCGCGGCCTCGCCGGCACTGGCGTGATCGGCACGCTGGAAAACGGTCCCGGTCCGGTCATCGGGCTGCGCGCCGATATGGATGCCCTGCCGATTACCGAAAAAGGCGAGCCGCAGTGGAAATCGAGCCGGCCTGGCGTGATGCACGCCTGCGGTCACGATGGCCACACCGCGATACTGCTGGCCGCAGCCTGTCAGCTGGCCGCCACGCGTAATTTCAAAGGTACGGTACACTTCCTGTTTCAGCCGGCCGAAGAGAATCTCGGTGGTGCGCGCAAAATGGTGGAGGAAGGTCTATTTCAGCGCTTCCCGATGGATGCCGTGTACGCGATGCACAACTGGCCGGGATTGCCGGTGGGATCGCTGGCGGTAAATCCGGGCGCGATGATGGCATCGCTGGATTCGTTTGAGATTACGCTGCACGGCAAAAGCTGCCATGCGGCGATGCCGGAAAGCGGTGCCGACCCGATGGTGGTCGCCGCCGAGCTGATTCTGGCGCTGCAAACCATCCCGTCGCGCCGCCTGTCACCGCTGGCGTCGGCGGTGGTCAGCGTCACCAAGATTCACGGTGGCGAGGCCATTAACGTCATTCCGGAGCAGATCACGCTGCGCGGTACGGTGCGATGTCTGCAGACCGACGTGCGCAATCGCGTGCGCGGTCTGATTGAAGATTTTGTCACCACCCTGCCGCGCCCGTTTGGCGTCAGCGGCGAGATTCACTGGTATCCCGGCTATCCGGTTACCGCCAACCATGTCGCCCCGGCGGAGCAGGTGCGTGACGTGGCGTGCCAGCTGCTGGGTGAACAGCAGGTGCACTGGCAGGTTAACCCGTCGATGGCGTCTGAAGATTTCGCCTGCATGCTGGAAGCCTGTCCCGGCGCCTATTTCTGGCTCGGCGCTGACGGTGCCACGCCTTCAGCCCCGCTGCACAATGCCAACTATGATTTCAACGATGCGCTGCTGCCGATTGGTATTACGTTCTGGCAGCAACTGGTGGAGAGCGTACTGATTAAACGCTGATGGCGCTGCTCAGCAAACCATTTCAGCTGCGCAGGCGTGCCCCCCCTGCGCAACCGCTGCGGTGACCGCCGTCACCGCCCAGGTTTTTCGTGCATGGCCAGCCGGGCAGCCCGGTTAAATCCCCGCCTGCTGTAACCGCGTTTCGGCATCGGCCATTGTTGCGGCTTCGCCGGTCGCCACCAGACAGCACGCCAGCTGCAGGCGCAGCGCCTGCGGCACCGCGCGTTCACCGGCCAGCACCTGACGGATCCACGCTGCGGTATCCTGGGCGCTTTTGCTCTCGGCCAGCGCCAGCGCGATCTCCGGCTGCCGCTCGACCCACACTTCCGCCTCTGCGCCGGCACCGCGAATATAATTAATCGCCGGGCAGCGCTGCGGATTGGCATAGACCTCACCTTCAGTGCCGTTCAGCAGAATTGCTGGTGCATCGATATCCTGGAAGAATTTACCCACGCGCGGCACATATTCCGGATGCGACACGCTCGCCAGCCGCAGCGCGGCGCGTTCGGCAAACGGCGTCGCCAGCTTGGCCAGCGTGTGCGCGCTGTTGCGCACGCCCATGCGCCAGCGCAGCGCCAGCTGTTTAGCCATTGGCGCACATAAATTATCGATGGTGATGAACGCCAGCTCGCCAGCGTCGAGTTTCGCCTGCGCCTGCTGCGCGCTGGTAACCGGCGCAATATCCAGCGCCGCCAGCACCGCTTCGCTGGTCACGCGGGTTGGGTCGTCGCTGACGCCGTGCAGCAACACCGGAAAACCGAGCTTCACCAGCAGCAGCGCCAGCAGCGGCGTCAGGTTGCCCTGGCGACGCGCGCCGTTATAGCTGGGAATGACGATGGGCATCGGACGCTGTGCCGGGGCCTGCAGCCGCATCATGCGCTGCTGCATCGCGTGGTAGAAGCCGCGCATCTCTGCTTCCCCTTCGCCTTTGATGCGCAGCGCAATCAGCACGCCACCCAGTTCGAGATCCGGCACCTCGTCCGCCAGCATCGCGCTGTAAAGCGCCACGGCAGTGTCAAAGTCGATATCGCGTGCGTGATTCTTGCCGCGGCCAATCTCTTTAATGATCTTATTCAGTTCCATCATACTTCCCGCTTCCAGGGCGCGCCGTCACGCGGCGGCCAACAATCGTGCATCCGGCTGTTGCCGCATACTCAGGATTTCTTGCTGCGCTTCGCCGGTTTGTCCGCTTCCGGCACCGGCGGTTGTTCAATCGGAAACACCGGCAGCGCAGCCAGCAGGCGGCTGCCGTAGGTTTTGCTCAGCAGCCGGCGATCGTAAATGACGATTTCACCAAAACACTGATGGCTGCGGATCAGACGCCCGACCTGCTGGATCAGCGTAAACGATGCGCTGGGTAAACTTTGTACTTCAAACGGGTAGCGTTTGAGGCTCTTCAGCCACTCCCCTTCGGTCAAAATTACCGGACTGTCTACCGGCGGAAAAGCAATTTTATGGATGTGCACCTGCGACAACAGATCGCCTTTCAAATCGAGCCCTTCGGCAAAGGATTGCAGGCCAACCAGAATGCTGCTTTGTCCGGCGGTCACCCGTTGCCGGTGAAGCTCCACCAGCCGTGAACGCGGCTGATCGCCCTGCACCAGCATCGACAGACGCAGCTCCGGCACCAGGCTGACAAACTGCTGCATCGCCCGTCCGCTGGCAAACAGCACCAGCACGCCTTTGTGCTGCTGCGCCTGTATTTGCTGGCGAAAGAAGCGCGCCATCTCAGCAATGTGCTCCGCTTCATTGGCCAGCAGCGGCTCATAGCGCATTTGCGGGATAATCAGCTTGCCCTGATCGACATGATTAAACGGCGAGTCGAGTGCCACAAAGCGGTCGCCGGCCTTTTGGTTCAGGCCGGACATCTCCTGCAGGCGATTAAAGCTGTTCAGCGAACGCAGGGTAGCCGAGGTCACCACCACGTGCGGGATTTTGCGCCACAGCAGCTTTTCCAGCTGGTCGCTGACGCGAATCCCGGCGCAGTGAAACAGCAGATGCGCCTGGCCGTCACGAATTTCACGCGTCACCCATTTCGACACCGGCGCGTTGGACGCTTTTTCCATCGCCGCCAGCCGCCACAGTTTGCTGATGGATTCAAACCAGCCGAAGTGGCGATTGAGCTGCAGGATGGCTTTGTGCAGCCGCATGATATCGGCCTTGCCGGTCTGTTCGCCCAGCTCGTTGAGCAGCCCTTCGCTCAGACCACGCAGCGCATCACTCAGCTTAAACAGCCGCGCGCACAGGGTCAGCAGTTCTGGCGGCAGCTCACCGAGCACAAAGCGAAACTCGCCAGGCTGATTGTCGCGCGGCAGCAGAGGATTGAGCGCGTTGCACAGCGTCTGCAGCTGTTCGCGCATCTCATCACAGTGTCCTTTCAGGCGCTCGGGATTGCTCAGCGGCGGCGGGGATTTCGGCCGGAACTGCGCCATGATGGTCTCCACCAGCCGCACAAACAGATCGAGCTGCAGGCTGCTCCAGCCCGGCGTGATCTCCGCGCTCATCTCCAGCGCATCCCGCGCCACTTCCGGCAGATGGTGCCCTTCATCCAGTACCAGCATCAGGTGTTTGGCCGGCGGCAGCACCGACTCATTCTCCATTGCCGCCATCACCAGCGCATGGTTCGCCACCACCACATCGGCCTGCTCGATTTCGCGTCGCGCCACAAAGAACGGGCATTCGCGATACCAGCGACAGTGGTGTGCCAGGCAGTTCGCTTTATCAGTGGAAAGGCGCTGCCACAGGCTGTCGTCAATCGCCACGTCGCTGTGATCGCGCAGGCCATCCCACTTATAGCTGCTGAGGTCTTTCTCCAGCCGCGCGCAGAATTTCTGCTCCTCTTTCGAACCGGTCACCGCCTGTTCGTCGAGATACAGCAGCAGATCGCCCTGCTGATCGTCCGTTGCGGCCAGCGCGGTCAGATTGCGCGGACAGACATAGCGCCCGCGGCCAAAAGCCGCGGTGAAGGTGAGGTCCGGAATAATTTTCTTTAATAGCGGCAGATCTTTGCTGAAGATCTGATCCTGCAACGCCACATTGGCGGTGCTGATGACTAAACGTTTCTCTTCGGCGCGGCTGACCGCAATGCCGGGAATCAGATAGGACAAGGTTTTGCCGACGCCGGTCGGCGCTTCGATCGCCAGATGGCGGCCGTCGTCGCCGGCCAGACTCTTCGCCACTTCGGCGATCATCTGGCGCTGCGGCGCGCGCGGGATAAAGTCAGGAACCTGCTGCTGCAGCGCCTTATACCATTGCGCAATCTGGCTTTTTATCGCTGCTGTCAGGGCCATAGTGAATACTGTTGGTTAAACCGGCCTGTATTTTTACACAGTATTGCCACAGCGTCAGCTTTCACGCTCAGTTTTTCGCGCTGGATTCAGAATTTCGCGCATCGCGCGGATCAGCGGCTCGCGCGCGCGGCCGCGCCGGAAGGCGAACGAAAACGGCGCACGAAAGTGAAAATGGTGGGGCAGCAGGCGCAGCAACTGGCCGTGCTGCTCGCGGCTGCGCGCGTAATGCTCGGGCAAAAAGCCAATATAGCGCCCGGAGAGAATCAGCGTCAGCTGCGCTTCAATGCTCTCCACCGAGGCGGTGCTATGGCGGAAACCGCGCTTGTTCAGCTCCTGCTGGTTCCAGTAGCGCCGCGTTACCATGCCGGTCTGCTGCACGCGACGCACATCCGCATCGCCCTGCGCCAGCGCATGTTGCGGACTGCAGTACAGCCACTGCTGCTCCTCGTACAGCGGCAGCGTCACCAGATTGCTGGCGCGCAGCGGAAAGTGCCCGATGGCCAGGTCGAGCCGATCTTCCAGCACCTGCTGCTGCAGTTCGTTGGGCTCGCACACGCTGAGGGTGAGAAACACCGCCGGAAAGCGCTGGTTAAAACAGGCGATAACCGCCGGCAGATCCAGCGTGCTGTCGGTGACGGTGGCGTCGACCACGCCGAGCGCAAATGTGCCGCCCTGCGCGCTTTTCAGCGTCTCCACCTGCAACTGCCAGCCGCTCAGGGTCGCCAGCATTTCCCGGGTATAGGCGTAGAACTGTTCGCCTTTGCTGGTCAGCGCAAAGCCCGCGCGGCCGCGCTGGCACAGAATAAAGCCCAGCTGGCTTTCCAGTTCACTCATGTAGGCGCTGATGGCCGGTGTGGTCATGTTCAGCGCCTGCTGCGCACGCGAATAGCCCTGGTTTTCCACCACGCTGGCGAACACCTGCAGCAGTTTCAGATTGGGTAAGGTTGGCACCGCACTTCCTTCAGGGATTGCTGACAATAGTTAACGAATCGCTGAAGTGATTATCGGCTGACAGGGATTTTTTCTGCAAGCCGCTTTGGCGATGATGCAGCCATTCCCTGAAAAAGAGAGCTTTCGCTATGTCGCAACAAAATTTGCTGTTCCCGGCGCGCGTGCTGCGTGGTGCGGGTGTGATTAACCAGCTGGGGGCTATCTGCGCCGGGCTGGGCCAGCGCGCACTGCTGATTGGCGGCCAGCGCGCGATGCAGGCGGTGGCGACGCAGGTGAAGACCCAACTCGACGCCGCTGGCGTCACGCTGCTGGCACCGGTGTGGTTTGGTGGCGAAACCTCGCTTAACCATATCGAACGGCTGGCGGTGTTAGCGATTGAACAACAGGCAGAGGTGCTGATCGGTGCGGGCGGCGGCAAGGCGCTGGATACGGTTAAAGCGGTGGGCGCACAGCTCGGGCTGCCGGTGATAACCGTCCCGACGATTGCCGCCACCTGCGCTGCGGTGACCCCGCTCACCATTCGCTACGACGATAACGGCAACTTCTTTGATATTTTCCCGCTGCCACAGGCACCGGCGGCGGTGATCATCGACAGTGAGTTGCTGGCAGCCGCCCCTGCCCGCTGGCTGGCCGCGGGCCTCGGCGATACGCTGGCTAAATGGTATGAGTTCCGGGCGGTAAGCACGCGCCATCCGGCGCGCACCGGCAATGCGCTGTCATCGCTGGCGCACAGCCAGATCTGCTATGAGGTGATCGCGGAGCACGGTCCGGCGGCTTACGCAGCGGTACTGCGCGGTGAGAGCGGCACTTCGCTCGATCAGGTGCTGGACGCGATTTTTACCTGGGCCGGTCTGACCTCGCTGATGAGCAATGGCGCCCACGCCGCCGCTGCGCATGCCATTTACGAAGGTTTCACCTTCTGCGACAAAACGCGCGAGTTTGGTCACGGCCTGCTGGTGGGTTACGGCAATTTGTGCCTGCTGGCGCTGGAGGATCGCAGCGACGAAGAGCTGGTGGACGAGATGCGCCTGGCGCGCGACTGCGGCGTACCGTTAACGCTGGCCGAGATTGCCGCGCTGGAGGAGAGCGAGCTGGCGTTGATTATACGTGAGTCTGTCCATGCGCCGGATATGGCCAACATGGCCGAACCGGTCAACGAAGCGCGGTTGCGGGCGGCGATGGCGCGGATTGAAGGGCTGGCGGAACGGGTTTGATTGCGGTCGCAATGGATGTGGTAAATCCAGGTCACCGCAAACGGCAAACCCCAGGTCACCGTAAACGGCGACCCTACGGGCCAGCGCGCGTTTTTGTAGGGTGCGCATTTATGCGCACCGTCATCATCAGGTCGCGCTGGCCTGACCGACCGGCATTACGCCATGGCTGGCGCCCCACTTTTACCGGGTCGCCAGTAACACCGCGACTTGCCGCACATCCGCCACGTTATCCAGCGTCAGGCACAGCGTTTCCAGCTGCTGCACCTGTGCCGCCGGCAAGACGCGCGCGGCGAGGCTGCGGTATTTGGCGTGCAGCGCCGCGTCGCTCAGCGGATTCGCCGGCGATCCGGACGGCACCGCGACGTGCTGCTGCCACTGCTGGCCCTGCACCGTTTCCAGCCGGACCCACGGCTCATCATCGCGCCCCTGCTGGTGGTCAATCTCCAGCTCAATACGCGCCATCAGCGCGGCAGCTTCCGCACTCAGGCGACGGCTGTCGTCATAACTCGCCAGCTCCGCAGAGCCGAACAGCGCTCGCGCCGTCAGCGCATACGGCAGGCTCATTTGCGCGGCGGCGAGGCTGGTGAGCTCACGCGTGCCGCACATCTCCAGCAGGAACGGATTGAGCCCAACCACAATGCGTGCAATATCCCCGGTCGCCACCGCATGCTGCTTAAGCAGCAGACCCAGCGCATCGATCGCCGCATGCGTACCGCGACAGGCGGCGTACGGCTTGATGGAACAGCGCGCCAGTTTCCACACCTCGCCCAGTTGGTCCGTGAGCGCGGCGGGCTGTTGCGTTTCACCGGCCAGCGTTTGCAGAAAGCCGCCCCAGCGCGCCTCAAATACCGCGGCCGGTCCGCTGATGCCGCGCTGTGCCAGCAGCGCCGCCTGTACGCCCCCTTCCGCCGCGCGCGCCGCGTGCAGCTTTTTGGTGTGTGAGCCATCATGAATAAAGCCCCACAGACCGCCACTGAAGCTGGCTGCGATGCCCAGCGCCGAGGCACACTGCGCGGCCGGCAGCCGCAGTAAACAACTGACGGCGGCCGCCGCGCCAAAAACGCCACAGCTGGCAGTTGAGTGCCAGCCCGCACCGTTGTGCGCCGCATAACCCCCGCAGGCTTCCAGCACGCGGCGGCCGATGTCATAACCGACGACCATCGCGGTGAGAAATGCCCGGCCGTCGACCGGCTGCGTCGCCAGCGGCAGTGCCGCCAGCAGCGCCGGTAACACCACGGCACCGGAGTGATCGCAGCCGCCGGTGTCGTCCAGTTCATACATGTGCGCCGCCACGCCGTTGAGCCACGCCGCCTGGCGCGGGGAAGCTTGCTGCGCACAGCCCCACAGCTGCGCCACGGTGCTGCCGCCCTCTTCAGCCACCAGCGCCCGGCATTCGCGCCAGATCGGGCTGTCACAGCCCGCCAGCGCCGCGCCGAGCGTATCCAGCAGATGGCGCTTCGCCTGCGCTACCAGCGGTTCCGGCAGCTGGGCAAAGCGGGTGGCCGCGATGAAATCCGCCAGCCGATCAAGCGTGGTGTCCATGTTCGCCTCCGCTGAGCCGGGCAAACACCTCTGCCGGATGATCGGCATCGTTATCCGGCTGCGTCTGCCAGTGCGCGGCCACCTGGCCGGCAGTAGCGATCCACACGTCATGCTGCTGCAGCGTTTCCAGCAGCTGACGCAGCAGGCCAATGCGTCCGGCGGTGCCGATAATTTCCGGGTGCAGCCGCAACAGGTAGCACAGGCCGAAACGGTGAAAACCGTGGAAATCCTGCGTCAGGTTAGCCAGCGTTTCGCCATAGGGCGCGATGCGCGACTGTCCGGGCGGAATCGCCGGGCTGAGGTTGAAGGCAAAATAGGGCGCATCTTCCAGCGTGTAGTGCATGGGCAGCTCCACCAGCCGGGTGCCGGGGTGAAAATAGGGTAAATCATCACCGCGCCAGCTGGAGGACCAGCGGATGCCGTGCGTTGCCAGCGCCGCAGCAAGGCCCGGTTTCCACTGGCCGGCCGGCGTGCGAAACCCTGCAATCGGCTGGCCGCTCAGCTGCGCCAGCTGCTCGCAGCCGCGCGTTACGCTGGCAATCTGCTGCGCCAGCGTCAGCGCCGAGAAGTCTTCGTGTCGCTCACCGCTACAGGCGATCTCATGGCCGGCGGCGACAATACGCTGCAGCACCTGCGGCTGCTCTTCGGCGACGATGGCCGGTAAGCACCAGCTGGCCAGCAGCTGTTTTTCCGCCAGCAGATCCAGCAGACGATCAACGCCGCGCAGCGTGCCATAGCGCCACACCGACAGGGTTTTATCGCGCCCGGCGACCGCAGGGGCCTGCGTCAGGATGCCGTGAATATCGTGATAGTCGATGGTAATGATGGCCGCCGATTGTTTGCCCGACGGCCAGCGTGAATGTTCAGTCATGTTGCTGCTCCTGCAAATACCACGCGGCCACCGCATCACAGCGCGCAAACCACACATCGTCGCGCGCCGTCATGTGGGCAAACAGCTGCTCCAGCAACAGCAAACGGCCGGGCTGCCCGGAAATTTTCGGGTGGAACAGCGTGGTCAGGCACAGTCCTTCCGCCATCGCGCCGTCAAATTCGCGCTGCCAGTTGTCACCGGTGTGCGCATAGCTGGCGATGCGGTCGCCGCCCTGCGGAAAATCCGGCTGGCGCGTGTAGGCCAGCGAGGCGTAATCATCCATCTCCCATTTGCCGGGAATCTCCACCAGCGGCGTATGCCCGGCGACGGCAATGCTGTACGGCCGATCGTCACCACGCATGCTGCTGGAGTAAATCACCCCGGCTTCCCGCAGAATCTGCGGCGTTTCGGCGTGCCAGTCGCCGGAAGGAGTACGAAAACCGCAGGCGCGGATACCAAGATGTTGCTGAAAGATGGCGGCAGAGCGCGCCATCACGGCGCGCTGTTCATCTGGCGTAATCGCCCAGAACGATTCGTGGCGATAACCGTGATAGGCCACTTCGTGGCCCTGTTCGATAATCGCCTGGCACTGCCGCGGCCACTGCTCCACCACCCACGCCGGGACAAAAAACGTGGCCGGCAGTTGGAAGGCGCGCAGCAGATCCAGCAGCCGACCGAGCGCGCGAAACGGCCCGTAGGCGCCAAAGGTGAAATACTCTGGTGTTGACCACAGACTGCCATTGAGCATGGCATCGCCAGTGGGACCATCAAGATCAAACGCCAGCGCCATACAGCCACGCTTGCCCTGCGGCCAGCGCACTGCGCCCGGTTGTTGCATACGCCCGCTCCTTAGCCCTGATTCACCGTGGCTTCGGCAATGCCGTTGTCGCTCAGGCCCCATTTACTGAGGATTTTCTGGTAGCTGCCATCGGCAATCATGGCATTGATGGCTGCCTGAATCGCCGTGGTCAGCTCACCGGCATCTTTACCCAGCGCCATGCCGGTGTACTGGAAGGAGAAGGCTTTATCCAGCGGCTTAAAGGTGCCTTTTTCCAGGTTCATGATGTACGGCAGGGTTTCGCTGCCCTGTACCGCGCCATCCAGACGACGCTGACGCAGCTGCGTGCGCGCATCGGCGGTGCCTTCCGCGCCCACCACGATAATCGCGGGTTTACCGGCCGCTTCGCAGTGCGCTTTTGACCAGGTAGCAATCTCCTGCGGGAAGGTGGTGCGGCGGCTGGTGCCTACTTTTTTGCCGCACAGATCGGTGGCGCTGTTGATGTCGCTGCGCGCCGCCAGGGTGTAGAACTGCGGACCGGTTTTGAAGTAGTCGATAAAGTTAACTACCTTCTGCCGCTCTTTGGTGTCGGTCATGCCGGACATCACCAGATCGACGCGTTTGGTCACCACCGCGTTGACCATCTGTTCAAACGCGATCTCCTGCCAGTTAACCTTCACGCCGAGCTTCTCGCCAATTGCCTGGCCCAGCTCATAATCGACGCCGCTCAGCTGATTGGTGGCCGGATCTTTAAAATCCATCGGCGGGTAGTTCGGCATGATGGCGACGGTCAGCCCTTTCTCTTTGATACTGGCCGGTACGGCAATCTCCGCCCAGGCAGAGGATTGCAGCAGCAGCGCGGCACTGATGGCACTCAATAACAATTTTTTCATCTATTCACCCCGGTCACGTTAAAGAAGAATCGCGTTGATAAAGTTTTTCATCCGTGGGTTTTGCGGGTTCAGCAGAATCTCTTCCGGTGCGCCCTGCTCAATAATGCGTCCCTCATCCATAAACACCACCTGGTTGGCGACCTCACGCGCAAAGCCCATTTCGTGGGTCACCACCAGCATGGTGGTGCCTTCTTTTGCCAGCTGGCGCATCACCGCCAGCACTTCACCGACCATCTCCGGATCGAGCGCCGAGGTCGGTTCATCAAACAGCATCAGTTTGGGTTTCATCGCCAGCGCGCGGGCAATCGCCACGCGCTGCTGCTGACCGCCGGAGAGCGACTGCGGATAGTCGTGCGCTTTGTGCGCCAGTCCGACGCGATCCAGCAGCGCCATCGCCTCTTCGCTGGCCTCGCGTTTCGGGCGCAGCAGCACGCGACACGGCCCCTCGATGATGTTCTCCAGCGCGGTCTTGTGCGGAAACAGGTTGAAGCGCTGAAACACCATGCCGGTCTGCAGCCGCTGGCGCGCAATCTGTTTGTCACTCAGCGGGTGCAGCTTGTTGCCGGCAATGCGATAGCCCGCCAGTTCGTTGTCGACCCAGATGCCGCCCTGATCCACTTTCTCCAGCTGGTTGATACAGCGCAGAAAGGTGCTCTTACCGGAACCCGACGGGCCGAGAATGCACATCACCTCGCCGTAGTTCACTTCCAGGCTGACGTCCTTCAGCGCGTGGAACTGATCGAAATATTTGTTCACCTTGACGGCGCGCACGATGTTTCTCATCTCTCACTCCCGGTTACTGGCGACGACGATGGCCGCGTGAGAAGTAGCGTTCCAGCTGGCTCTGCCCGAACGACAGCAGCGTCACGATAATCAGGTACCAGATACCCGCTACAAACAGCAGCTCCATCACGCGCGCGTTGGCGAAGTAGATGGTTTGCGCGTTGTACAGCAGCTCGGAGTACTGAATCATGCTGGCCAGACTGGTGGTTTTGATCATGCTGATGAACTCATTGCCGACCGGCGGCAGAATCACCCGCATCGCCTGCGGCAGAATGATGCGCTGCAGCGCCTGCAAACGCGGCATGCCGATGGCTTTGGCGGCTTCATACTGACCGGTATCCACCGATAACAGCCCGGCGCGCACCACTTCTGAGGTGTACGCGCCCTGATTGATGCTCAGGCCGAGCAGCGCGGCGAGAAACGGCGTCATCACCGTGACGGTTTGCACGCTGAACAGACCGGGAATGCTGATGGTGGGAAACACCAGCGCCAGGTTGAACCACAGCAGCAGTTGCAGAATCAGCGGCGTGCCGCGAAAGATCCACGCATAGCCCACCGCGATATAGTGCAGCACCGGATTGGGCGACATGTACATGATGGCGGTGATGACGCCAAACAGGATGCCCAGCGCCATCGCCAGCACCGACATAATCAGCGTGTTAACCACGCCGTTAAGGATCGCCTGCGCGGTGAAGAACTGGCCGACGAACGACCACTCAATATTGCCGTGCGCAAAGGCGTTGACCAGCAGCGCCAGCAGCACGAGGATCACTGCCGATGCGGTGATGCGGCCATAATAGCGGCGCGGCACCACCTGATAGCGATCGAGATCGTAATGGGGCTGGACGCGGCCATTGTTGACCGACGGTTCAACCGGCGTGGTGTGTGTCATAGGCTCTCCTCAGGCGCGCGGTCCGGCGTAATCATCGGCCCAGCGCTGCTGGTCCTGCATCAGGGTTTGCAGACGGGCCAGCTGCTCGCGCACCCGTGCCGGCGCGGTGCCGCCGTAGCCGCTGCGGGCTGCCAGCGCCGCTTCCAGCGTTAACGCCTGACGCACCTCGGGCGTGAGCCGTGCATCGACGCCGTGCAGCTGCGCATCGCTGAGATCGGCCAGGCCGCAGTTTTCGCGTTCACACAGCTGCACCAGCTGGCCGGTAATCTCGTGCGCCTCGCGGAATGGCACGCCGCGCATTGCCAGCCAGTCAGCCACTTCGGTCGCCAGCGTAAAGCCATCCGGCGCCTGCTCGCGCATCACCTCAGTATTGAATTTCAGCGTCGCCATCATGCCGGCCATGGCAGGCAGCACCATCAGCAGCGTGTCGACCGCATCAATCACATTACGTTTGTCGTCGCTGAGATCGCGGTTGTAAGAGAGCGGCATGGCTTTCATGGTGGTCAGCAGCGCCATCAGGTTACCGACCAGCCGGCCGCTGCGGCCGCGCGTCAGCTCGGCAATGTCCGGATTTTTCTTCTGCGGCATGATCGAACTGCCGGTGGCATAACTGTCGTGCAGCTCCACCCAGCGGAACTGCCGTGACGCCCACAGGCACACCTCTTCACACAGCCGGGACAGGTTGATGCCGATCATGCTGGTGACGAACAGGAATTCCGCGGCGTAGTCGCGGCTGGCGACCGCATCGATCGAGTTTTCACACGGCGCCAGATAAGCGAGATCGGCAGCGGCCAGCTGTGGCTGACGCGCAATCGCCGAACCGGCCATCGCCGCTGCGCCCAGCGGACAGCGCGCGCTGCGGCGATCCCAGTCCTGCATACGCTCAATGTCACGCGCGAAGGATTGGGCATGCGCCAGCAGCTGATGGCCAAACACAATCGGCTGCGCCTGTTGCAGATGGGTGAAGCCGGGCGCGACGCTGTCGGTGTGTTGCGCGGCCTGCGTCACCAGCGCCTGCTGCAGCTGCAACAGCGCGCTCACCAGCTTACGGCCGTTATCCCGCAGGTAGAGACGCAGATCGTTGACGGTCTGATCGTTGCGTGAACGACCGGCACGCAGCTTGCCGCCCAGCGCGCCGAGGCGTTCTGTCAGCGCGCGTTCGATGAAGGTATGCACGTCTTCATCGGCGGCAATCGGCTGCAGCTGGCCAGCGCGATAATCGGCGTCCAGCGCGTCAATCGCCGCCAGCATGGTATCCAGCTCGTCAGCGCTCAATAGCCCGGCACGCGTCAGCTCGCGCGCATGGGCGCGGCAACCGGCGAGGTCATACGGCGCCAGCGCAAAGTAATAATCCGGGCTACGCGACAGCGCGGTTAAACTGGCTGCCGGAGCCGCTTTAAAACGTGCGCCCCATAACAGTTCGGCATTCTCAGACATGTTATTTCCCTCACAAATCAGCCGCAGCAATATGAAAAAGTTTGGATTCAGCCGGCAGCGATAATAAAAACTTATTTTATTGCCACACTGGCAAATAGGTGGTATTTCAGATTCACTGTACTTTCACCGCAATTATTCCGGAGTTGAATAGCAAAAATGGAAAGTAAAGTTTCCCAGTCTGGAAACAATGCGAATAATCGCGGCGATAATGCGGTTCTGGCGCTGAGTAATATCGACTTAAAATTGCTGCGGGTATTTAAATGCGTGGTGGAAGCCGGCGGATTAACCGCCGCCAGTCACGAATTAAATATTGGCCTGGCGGCGATCAGTAAACAGGTTTCTGACCTGGAGATTCGGCTGGGCATGACGCTGTGCAGCCGCGGCCGTGAAGGTTTTGAGCTGACGCAGTACGGCATCAATGTTTATCAGGCCACGCTGGAGCTGTTCGTATCGCTCAACCTGTTTCGCGAGCGGCTGCACAATAGTCGCAACGAGCTGCTGGGCGACATCGCGATTTGCGTGGTGGATAACACCATTAGCGATCCGCACTCGCCGGTCACCAGTGCGGTGCAACAGTTGCACCAGAAAGCGCCAAAGGTGCAGATTCGTCTGCAGACCGCACAGCTGGATGATATTGAACGCGGCATAAGCGAAGGGCGTTTTCATTGCGGCATTGCGCCCGTGTATGAAATGAAAAATGATTTCGATTATTTCGAACTTTATAAAGAATACGCAAAATTATATTGCGCTGCGTCACATCCTCTCTATTGCGGATCTTGCGATAAAAATATTTCGGTGGATGTATTACGTCAGCAGAAAATTATTAATCATTTATATGTTACCCCGCGCGATGAACGCCGCCTGATTCCGGTGCAGGAGAGCGGTGTGCAGGCGGTGCAGGTGGAATCGGTGGCCATGCTGATTTTAACCGGTCACTTTATTGGGTATTTACCGGAACATTATGCCGCTCCGTTTATTGCCCGCGGACAATTGTGTGAACTGGGCGATGACACGCTGCGGCGCGAAACCGCATTTTGTCTGGTGATGAAGAAAGGCCGGAAAATAAATCCGATCATCCGGCTGTTTATGCAGGCGCTGGGGTTGAGCGATGCGGCGGCGGCGCACTGATTTGGTGCGTGTGACCGGGTTTCTGCTGGCACGGGATGGGAATGTGTACGCTGATGCCCTCACCCCGGCCCTCTCCCACCGGGAGAGGGAGACGCAGCCTGCGGACAAGGGAGAGGCGGCGTCCGGTAACAGTAACCAGAACGCTTACGTCAGCCGCTTATACATCACCGTGGTAGCATCCAGCTCGCCGGCCGTGGATTCGGCATAGCACGGAATGGAACCCGCCACCTGCCAGCCGAGCGACAGATAGAGCGCGCTGGCAACATCGCCGCTGCGCGTATCCAGCACCAGCAGCGTTTTCCCCTGCTGCTGCGCCAGCTGCTCGGCACGTAACATCAGACGGCGCGCAATACCCTGACGTCGCGCACGCGGATGCACCAGCAGCTTGCTGATCTCCGCGCGATGGCGGCCGTTGGGCATACTGCTGAAGCCCAGCATCACCGTGGCTACTATCTCGCCCGCTTGCCAGGCCACCAGCAGCTGGTTATCGCCGCTCGCCAGGCTGTAAATTTTGTCCTGCCAGAAACGCGCCATCACTGCGCGATCGTCTGCGTCAATGAAGCCGACGCTGGCACCGTCTGCCACGCAGCCGTGCAGCACTTCACACAATGACGCCAGCAGCGGCTGCGCCTGGGTAGCGCTGAGAGAGTCGATTTCAATCATGGTTTGCACACCACCAGAATGTAGCGCGCGCCGCCTTCGGCATGCGCCTGAAAAGAGGAACGTCCGCTGAGGTGGAAGCGCAGGCAATCGCCGGCCTGAAGCGTCCAGCTCTGCGTCTCCATGGTGATGGTCAGCTCGCCCGACTGCAGCCAGATGTGCTGTTCCAGCCCCTGTACCGGCGGCGCATCATAATCAATGCGCGCGCCAGGACGCAGCACGCCCTCCACCAGCTCCGCTTTAAACTGACTGGCCGGCGGCGAGACGTTGCGCCGCTGGAAGCCGCTGAGCGTGTCCTGCCAGACCGGTTGCTGCTCCGCTTTCAGCAGCAGCGCCGCTTCTTCTTCTACTTCGCTGAGCAGTCGCGACATGGTTAAACCGTAGGCTACGCACAAGCGATTAAGCAAAGCGGCGGTAGGGCTGGTCTCGGCGCGCTCAATGCGCGACAATGATGCCCGGCTAATGCCGGTTGCCAGAGCCAGTTCATCCAGCGACCAGCCGCGCTGCAGGCGTAATTCCGCCAGACGTGCCGCAAGCCGATCTTCCGTATTTAGAGCAGACATCTTTAACCTCTCATTTTCGGGAAATAATTCTCACATAAGAGATAAAGCCCGAAATCGTGCAGTGGGTCAAGTTGTACAATAAAATAATCATTGTACAAGCTCACTCTGGCGGTTAAGGTGTTGTTATGCAGGTCAGAATTTTAGAGGATGCCATGGCCTTATACAGTATCGGTGATGTTGCCGAGCGCTGTGGAATTAACCCGGTAACCCTGCGCGCCTGGCAGCGTCGTTATGGATTGTTAAAGCCGCAGCGCACTGAGGGTGGTCATCGACAATTTGATGATGAAGATGTTCAGCGGATCGAAGAGATCAAACGCTGGATAGAGAGCGGTGTGCCTGTTGGCAAAGTCAAAGCCCTGCTTGAAGGAGAGACCTTCAACGTGCATGACGGCTGGACGGCGCTGCAGGAAGAGCTGATGAGCGTGCTGCGCCACGTGCGCGCCTCCAAACTGCGCACCAAAATCGCCACCATTGGCCGTGAACACCCGGTCGATGCGCTGATTGACCACGTTTTTGTACCGGTACGCCAGCGTCTCGGGCTGGATCAGAATACCGCCCGCACCATGTGCAGTCTGCTGGACGGCGCGCTGATTGATTATGTCGCGTTCTGTCTGGCAGGCGCGCGTAAAAAAGCCGGCAAAGATGCCTTAATGATTGGCTGGGGCGTAGAAGATCGCACCCGCATCTGGCTGGAAGCCTGGCGCTTAGCGCAGCAGGGCTGGCGTATTGATGTGCTGGCGGAACCGCTGGATATGCCGCGTCCGGAGCTGTTTCCCGGCCAGCATCTGTTTATCTGGACCGGTAAAAAGCCGACGCGTCGCCAGCTGGAGCAGTTCGAACACTGGCAGGCTCAGGGCTTCTCGATTCACGTCCACGAACCGACCTGAAAAATCGCACATGCGGCCTTTGCCTTACCGCATGTGCGCGTTATCATGCCGCACTTCATGACTTTCTCAGGTTTACCTATGAACTGGAATAAAATTCTCATTGGCACCCTGTTTGCCATCATGGCGATTGGCGGCATGGGCGGCATGATGCTGGTTGGCTACAGCCTTATTCTGCATACCCACTGAGTGCGTGCTGCAACCGCTCCAGCAGCCGGTCGCAGATCAGCGCCAGTAGCGCCACCAGCAGCGCGCCCTGAATCACATAGGCGGTATTGAAGCCGCTCAGACCGATAATCACCGGCGAACCCAGACTCTCCGCTCCGACGGTTGAGGCGATGGTCGCGGTGCCAATGTTGATCATCACTGAGGTGCGCACGCCCGCCATAATCACCGGTGCCGCCAGCGCCAGCTCTATCTGCCACAGACGCCGCCACGGTCCCATTCCCAGACCGACGGCGATCTCACGGCTGCTGGCCGGAACGCTGTCCAGTCCCGCCAGCGTGCCC
Source organism: Pantoea sp. Morm (assembly GCF_016643525.1). Classification (NCBI taxonomy): domain Bacteria; kingdom Pseudomonadati; phylum Pseudomonadota; class Gammaproteobacteria; order Enterobacterales; family Erwiniaceae; genus Pantoea; species Pantoea sp. Morm. The sequence continues at coordinate 146,464 of NZ_VOQX01000002.1, forward strand.
TGCAGAATCGGCAACAGCCCATATAGAAACAGCGCCATCACCGCCGGCGCAGCGCCAAAGCCCATGACCGGCACGGCAATCGCCAGCACCGCCACCGGCGGAAAGGTCTGACCGGCAGCCGCCAGCGTCTCCAGCAGCGGGCGGAACGCCCTGCCGCCGTGACGGGTAGCGAAGACCGCACAGCCAACGCCCACCACAATCGCCAGCGTGCTACCGCTGATCACCAGCAGCAGATGGGCCAGCGCCAGCTGCCAGAAACTCTCCTGCTGGTACAGCGGACGCTCCAGCTGCGGAAACCAGTGCGCAAACAGCGGCGCACTGTGCGGTAACCCCCACAGCAACAGCAGAAATATCCCCAGCAGCCAGTAGAGCGGATCGCGCAGCATTCGCATCAGCCCGCCTCCTGCTGTCGCAGCAAATCGCTAAAGTGCAGCACGCCCAGCGGCTGCTGATGCTGATCGACAACCGGTAATTTGTCGGTGCGGCGCGCAATAAACTGCGACAGCGCCTCGCGCAGCGTCAGCCCGGCGGCGATCGGTTCCGCCTCCAGCCACTCACCGCGTCGTGCCGCACTGCCGGCCCGCCCCAGCGCCAGCAGACGCACGCCCAGCTCGCTGCGGCCAAAGAACTGGCGCGCGAAATCACTGGCAGGCTGCGTCAGCAGGTCAATCGGCCGTCCCTGCTGCACAATCTCTCCGCCGTCCATCAGCACCAGCTGATCGGCGAGAGTTAACGCTTCGTCGATATCGTGCGTCACCAGCACCACGGTGCGCCCCGACAGCTGCTGAATGCGCAGCATCTCCTGCTGCAGCGCCTGCCGGTTGACCGGATCGAGCGCGCCGAACGGTTCATCCATCAGCAGCAGTTCCGGGTCGGCCGCCAGCGCGCGCGCCACACCAACACGCTGCTGCTGGCCGCCGGAGAGCTGGTGCGGATAGCGCGACGCCAGCTGACTGTCGAGATTGAGCAGCGCCAGCAGCTCCTCAACCCGTGCGGCAATTTTTTCCCGCGGCCAGCCGAGCAGCGATGGCACGGTGGCGATATTTTTGGCCACATTCCAGTGTGGAAACAGGCCGATGGACTGAATGGCATAGCCAATGCGCCGCCGCAGCGCGCGCGCATCCATCTGCTCGATCGGCTCACCGGCAAAACGGATTTCGCCGCTGTCATGCTCAACCAGCCGGTTAATCATCTTCAGCGTGGTGGATTTACCCGAGCCGGACGTGCCGATCAGCACGGTAAAACTGCCCTTCTCAATCTTCAACGACAGGTTGCGAATCGCCTCTTTACCGGCGAACGCTTTGCTCACCTGATGAAATTCAATCATGTCCTCTCTCCAGCAGCGCCGACAGCAATCGCAGCAGCGCATCGAATATCACCGCCAGCGCCACCACCGGAATCACGCCCAGCAGCACCAGATCCAGCGCGCTGCTCAGCAATCCCTGAAACACAATGGCGCCGAAGCCGCCGGCCCCAATCAGTGCGGCGACCACCGCCAGCCCGACGGTTTGCACCACCACCACGCGCAGTCCGGAGAGCCACACCGGCAGCGCCAGCGGCAGCTCAGCTTGCCAGAACTGCTGCCAGCTACTCATGCCCATGCCGCGCGCGGTTTCACGCACCTCCTGCGGCACCTGCTGCAGCCCCGCAACCACGCTGCGCACCAGCGGCAGCAGTGCATACAGCACCAGCGCAATCAGCGCCGGCGCGACGCCAATCCCGCTGATACCGAGGCGCGCCAGCTGCGGAAAATGCGCCGCCAGCCCGGCCAGCGGTGCAATCAGCAGGCCAAACAGCGCCACAGACGGCACGGTCTGGATCAGATTCAGCACGCTGAAGGCGGCATGTTGCCAGCGGGCGCGACGCGCGATGGCGAGTCCCAGCGGTAGACCAATCAGTAAGGTGGGCAGCAGCGTGCCGCCCAGCAGCAGCAGATGCTGGCTGAACGCGGCGTTAAAGACAGCGGTGCGATTGCTGTACTCTTTTAGCAGCGACAGCGCGTCCAGCTGACCACTCAGCAGCAGTATCAGCGGCGGCAGCCACAGTTGCAGATTAAGCAGAATACGTAGTGGCGTCTGCTGGCTAAGCTGGCGAATCGCTTCGGCTGCCAGCAGTAGCGCTAATCCTGCCGCACACCATAGGCCGCTGCCCAGCGCGGTGCGCGCCAGCGGGCTGCCGCTGCGGGCCAGCTCACTGGCGGCGTGGCCGCCGATGCCAATCAGCAGGGCGAACAGTAGCTCCGCGCCCAGCAACTGCGCCAGCGCCGCACCGCGTCCCGGCGGCCACCACAATCCCAGCCATAGCCATAACAGCGGCAGCAGCAGCAGCCAGCCCGCCGTTACCTGCCAAAGCATCAGCGGCTGTCCGGAGACCAGCCGGTTGGCCGCATAGCTCAGCAGCGGTAGCGCTCCCAGCGCCAGCGTAATCAGCAGCGTCAGCACCAGCAGCACCGGCTGCTGGCGCGGTCGGTTTATCCGTGACAGCACCGCTTACAGCAACTTATTCTGCTGCAGCCACTGCTGCGCCACCTGGCTGGCGTCCTGACCGTCAACGGCGATTTGCGCGTTGAGCTGCTGCAGGGTTTTCTCATCCAGCTTGCTGAATACCGGCTGCAGCCAGTCGGCAATCTGCGGGTACTGTTGCAGCACGCTGGCGCGGATCACCGGCGCGGGCGCGTAAATCGGCTGTACGCCCTTCGGGTCGCTCAGGGTTTGCAGGCCGAGCGCCGCGACCGGGCCGTCGGTACCGTAAGCCATCGCCGCATTGACGCCGGACGTTTGCTGGGCGGCCGCTTTGATGGTAACGGCGGTGTCCCCGCCAGCCAGCGACAGCAGCTGTGACTGGCCCAGCTTGAAGTTGTAGGCTTTCTCAAACGCCGGCAGCGCATCGCTGCGCTCGATGAACTCCGCCGACGCCGCCAGCTTAAAGGTGCCGCCTTTTTTCAGGTAAGCGCTGAGATCGTCGAGGGATTGCAGGTTATTCTGCTGCGCGACATCGCCGCGCACCGCAATGGTCCAGGTGTTGTTAGCCGGTGCTGGCGTCAGCCACACCAGATGATTCTTCTCTGCATCGAGCTTTTTCACCTTCTCATAGCCCTGCTGCGCGTTTTTCCACGCCGCGTCCTTCTCATCATTGAAGAAGAACGCCCCGTTGCCGGTATATTCCGGATAGATATCCAGCTCACCGGCGGTAATTGCGCCGCGCACCACCTGCGTGGTACCTAGCTGGATTTTATTCACGGTTTTTACCCCATGCTGGTTCAGCACCTGCAGAATGATGTTGCCGAGCAGCGAACCTTCAGTATCGATCTTGGAACCTACCTTGACCGGGTCCGCTGCCTGCACGGCCCCGACACTCATCGCGAATGCGATCATCCCCAATAAACCCTGCTTAATCATGGCGCTTTCCTCAGCATTATTTTCTTTCAGTGATTATCAAGCGTAGCCTGGCGAAACGGGATGGGTGCGGTCAAGCGGCGCAATTCGTTCTTTTTCTGCTATCCGTTGCCGGTTTTATAGAACGCTTTGGTTGCACTTATAACCAAATAGAATTTTTCACATCCGTGGCGCGGCTTATGCTCATAGCCCCAATCATTACAATAAATCACACAACATCATGTCTGACTTAACTTCTTCGGCGCACGTGGCGCTGGCAGGGAATACGCCGCAGGGCGAGACGCAGTGGATTCGCAGCGCGGCCGACGTGACGCGGCTGGTCAATAACAGTAACGCCTCGCGCAGCAATGCACGCATCGTCATCGCCATTGCGCTGGGCGGGGTTTTTCTCGATGCCTACGATCTCGGTGCGCTGGCCTTCGGTATTAAAGATGTCACGCGCGAATTCAATCTGACGCCCGCCGGCACTGGCATGGTGGCGTCGGCTATCACCTTTGGCGCGATTGTTGGCGCGCTGATCGGTGGCTATCTCACCGATAAAATTGGCCGCTATCGGGTCTTCATGGCCGATATGTTCTTTTTCGTGGTGGCGGCACTGGCCTGTGCCTTTGCGCCGAACGAGTACGTGCTGGCGGCGGCGCGCTTTGTGATGGGGCTCGGCGTCGGCATCGATCTGCCGGTGGCGATGGCGTTTCTGGCGGAGTTTTCCCGACTGCGCGGTCAGGGCAATAAGGCCGCCAGTGTCGCGATGTGGTGTCCCACCTGGTACGCGGCGATAAGCATCTCCTATCTGCTGGTGCTGCTGCTATATGCGGTGCTGCCAGAGAGCCATACTGACTGGCTGTGGCGGCTGATCCTCGGCTTTGGCGCGGTACCGGCGCTGTTGATCATCGCCATCCGCAGTCGTTACATGAGCGAATCACCGATCTGGGCGGCAAATCAGGGCAACCTGCAGGGTGCAGCGGCAATCCTGCGGCGATCGTATAACATCAACGCGGAGGTCGCGCAGGATGCCGATCTCACTGCCGCACAGCCAGTACGTAAAGCCAGCTGGCGCAACTACGGCGCGCTGCTGCAGGGCGTTTACCGCCGCCGTACGCTGCTGGCAACGATAACCTCGATTGCCTCGTCGTTCGCCTATAACGCCGTGGCCTTTGGCCTGCCGGTGATCATCTCCAGCTTCCTCGCGCAGTCGATGCTGACCACCATTCTGGTCTCGCTGGCGCTTAACCTGCTATTTGCGTTTGTTGGCGGCCTGCTGGCGGTACGGCTGGTGCCGCGGCTGGGCGCATGGAAGATGTCGGTGGCCGGTTACGCCTGCCAGTGTGCGGCGCTGCTGGGCCTGGCGCTGATTGGTCGCCCGGCCGGCGGCGAGGAAGCGGCCCTGGCGATTGCCATGCTGGCGCTGTTCCTGTTCGGTCAGGGGTTTGGTCCGGGTTCGCACACCATGACCTTTGCCTCGCTGAGCTATCCGGCTTCGCTGCGCGGCGTGGGCGTCGGCTTTAACCAGACGCTGATGCGCGCCAGTTCGACGGTATCCCTGTTTGTGTTTCCGCTGCTGGTCGCGGCGTTCGGCACCGGCGTGTTCTGGGTGATCCTGCTCGCACCGCTGGCTGGATTACTGGCGCTGCTGGCGATTCGCTGGGAACCGTCAGGCTATGATGTCGATGCGGAAGATTTTCAGTAAGCGGATAACGCCTCAGCGATGAGGCGTTGGCTCAGGCGGTGAGGCGGAAATCGCCCAGCGTATTGGGGATGCGCGGGAATGTGTGCAGGAACCACGGCGTGAATTTTGCCGGATTCTCGCGCATCTCCTGCTGAATCTGTTCGACTGAGCGGTAACACCAGTCGTCAGCCTCATCAAGGTTGAGCACCGGCACTTCGTCACTGATGGCGAAAAACACATGACCGTACTCATGTTCGATCAGACCGTTGCTGAGGGGCAGGTTATAGCTCAGTTCAAACACCGGCGTTAACGCCAGATCCAGTCCCATCTCTTCACGCAGGCGGCGCTCAGCCGCATCGCGCGTCGGCTCCTGCGGGTAAGGATGGCTGCAGCAGGTATTGCTCCACAAACCGCCGCAGTGATACTTGCTTTGCGCCCGGCGCTGCAGCAACAGTTCATGGCGCGAATTGAACACGTAAACCGTTACCGCACGATGCAGCAATCCTTTCTCATGCACTTCCAGCTTTTCCATCTTGCCGGTGGGACGATCGAGGTGGTCAACGAGGATAACTTCAATGGCGGGCATGACAACTCCTTCGGAAAAATCCCCACTATTGTACACAATAGCGGAAGCGGCAGCGGAGAAAATCGCGCACATTCCGTGCGCTGGCGCGATAAGCAGTAAGCTTAGCAGCCAGCGGATAATTCTGGAGAATAAGGCAGGAAAAAGCGTGACAGCGGCGCAAAAAACGCGCCGCTGTGCTCTCTGACGGGATGAATTACAGTTTGAAGCCGTGCACCACCTGCTCAAGCTGCACGCTCTGCTCCTCCATGGCGCGCGCCGCTGCCGAGACCTGCTCCACCAGCGCCGCGTTCTGCTGGGTGCTGCCGTCGAGCTGGGTAATCGCCACGTTCACCTGTTCGATCCCCATGCTCTGCTCGCGGCTGGCGGACATGATTTCGCTCATCAGCGTTGTGACGCTGCTGACGCCCTGCATCAGCTCATCCATGGTTTGTCCGGCCTGCTCCACCAGCTGGCTGCCGGTGTCGATATTAGCTACCGACTCTTCAATCAGCTTCTTGATTTCGCGCGCGGAGTTAGCGGAACGCTGCGCCAGATTGCGTACCTCCGAAGCCACCACGGCAAACCCGCGGCCCTGTTCACCGGCGCGTGCCGCTTCTACCGCCGCGTTGAGCGCCAGAATGTTGGTCTGGAAGGCGATGCTGTCGATGACGCTGATGATATCCACCACCTTACGCGAGGAGTGATGGATTTCACCCATGGTGCTGACCACCTGACGCACCACTTCACTGCCGCGCGCCGCGACCTGGGATGCGCCATCTGCCAGCTGGTTGGCGTGCGTGGCGTTGTCGGCGTTCTGACGCACCGTGCCGGTCAGCTCTTCCATTGACGCGGCGGTTTGCACAATGGAACTCGCCTGCGATTCCGTCCGCGCCGAGAGATCGGCGTTGCCGCTGGCGATTTCGCGTGAAGCCGCGGTAATCGCCAGTGCGCTGTCGCCCACCTGGCGCATCAGCCCCTGCAAATGGGCGATGAACTGGTTGAAGCTTTGCGCCACGGCGTTGAATTCCGGGCTATTGCTGGCTGGCAGACGCTGCGTCAGATCCGCACCACCAGTCGACAGCGCTTCGATGTTTTGATGCAGCAGATTCAGGCGTTTCATCATCGCGCGGACAAAGCCAAGCAGCACCAGCAGCAGCAGAATCGCTAGCGGGATCTGGACCAGGCCGAGACGGGTCAGCATGCTGTGCGTCTGCGCATCCAGCAGCGCGGACGGCACGTCGCTGGCCAGATACCACGGGCTGCCGGGGATAGCCTGCAGGAACAGCGTGTGCTCACCATCTTCTCCGCTGAAGGTGGTTTGCGACGGCTGAGAACCGGCCTGTGCCAGCAGCCCTTTCAGCGCCGCCGCCATTGGCAGCTGGGTATCAGCCAGATTTTCCAGCTTCGGCGTACCCTCCAGCAGCGCGGCATTACCGACCACTTTGCCGTCCGCTTCGACAATCAGTACGCGGCCATGAATCGCCTCACCCATTTGCTGCGCCAGCTGGTTGAAAAAGCCGAGCGTGACGTCAATGGTTGAGACGCCCCACACAGTGCCGTTACGGTAAATCGCCATCGCGCAGTTGGTGCGCGGCTGCGGGCTGGCGGCATCCTGATAAGCCTTCGCCCACGCGCACTGGCCTTTTTCTGCGGCCATGCCATCTTTGTACCACGGCTGCTCCCAGTATTTGTCGGCAGCATCGGAGTTCCAGTAGGTGTTGACCTGCAGCTGGTTGCTGGCGTTACGCGCAAAGAACGAGCTGTCTTTCTCTTTCGCCGGATCGCGCCGGTTGGGTAACGGCCAGATACCGCCGCCGAACACATTGCTGTCCTGATACTGGTTAACCAGCGCCGGCAGCAGCGTGTCAATGGCGGCGCTGTCCATCACGCCCGCCGCTTCGGTAATCGCACGCTGCTGCGCCTGCACGCGGTTCATCTGCTCGACGATACGTCCGGCGAGACCATCCACCTCATAGCGCACCAGCCGGCTTTCGTTCTGGCTAAGCTGCGGCGCGATGAACTGGTTGATCACCAGGACGGTGACCAGCATAAGAACAACGAAGAATGCGACTAAGGTCGCGGTAAAACGGGATTGTGTGGTTTTTAACATCGGTGTGCCCTTACCCTGGTGTGGCGAGTTGCCTGATCGAGGTTAACGGCTTGTTACAGAGGAACTTGAGGTGCGCGAGATCACAAAATGGTTAACTGATTGAATAGCGTGACCATAAGAGCGCTTATTGTCACCGGCCTTACCCTGCTGTTCCTCAGCAATGAAGAGAGTGCAAAGAATGAAACGTAACTTTATGGTGCTCCTGACCAGGCATTAACGATTAATCCTGCGCCGGAAATAAACAGAATGACGTCTATCAGCACGGCAAATTGTGTGACTGACAGTCTCTGGACTATCACCTTCGTGCTCAGGGTGCCCAGCATAATGCCACTGCCCACTAACACACCGGTGAGCACAATCTGCATTGAGAGCGCCTGCTGGAAGGCGAACGTACTGACCTTGCTGAAATATAACAGCAAGGCACTCGATGCTTCCGTGCCAATAAATGCGCCACGGCTCAATCCATAGGCGGTAAAAATCAGCACGCTCACCGGTCCGGTGGAGAGAACCAGTCCGGTCAGAAAACCCACCACGCCACCACAAAGCCCTAACTGCTTTATCGAGAGCGTCCAGT